>CAMAYJ010000067.1 GCA_945862505.1 Bifidobacterium breve
CTGCGCGGCGATGTCGATCTTGTTGCTACTACGAACGCGCATTACGCAACGCCAGCAGAACGTCCACTCGCAACCGCGTTAGCGGCTGTGCGCTCTCGTCGCAGTCTCGACGAAATCGATGGTTGGCTGCCGGCAGGTGCTGGTGCGCATCTTCGGTCAGGTTTCGAACAAGCCCGAAGGTTCGCCCGTTATCCCGGCGTGGTGGAACGGGCGGGGGAGTTGGGCCAAGCCTGCGCGTTCGATTTGAAACTTGTGGCGCCCAACCTTCCACCATTCCCATGTCCCGATGGGCTCGATGAAATGGGGTATCTACGGCGGCTGACCGAACGCGGCGCCGAACGCCGCTATGGGCCTCGCCATCGTGAACGCGTTGGCGGCGCATGGGCGCAGATCGATCACGAACTGGCCATCATTGAACAACTCGGGTTCCCCGGTTACTTCCTGATCGTTCACGACCTTGTCGATTTTTGTCGTCGCAACAACATCTACTGCCAAGGTCGCGGGTCGGCTGCCAACTCCGCGGTGTGTTTCGCATTGGGTGTCACCAAAGCCGACGCTATCGAGTTGGGTTTGTTGTTCGAACGGTTTCTTTCGCCCGAGCGCGATGGTCCGCCCGATATCGATATCGACATCGAATCTGGTCGACGTGAAGAAGTCATTCAGTACGTCTACCAACGTCATGGCCGTCACTACGCCGCACAGGTGGCCAATGTCATCACCTATCGGCCGCGTTCGGCAGTGCGCTATATGGCCAGTGCACTCGGGTATGCGCCCGGTCAAGCCGATGCATGGGCGAAAAATGTCGATCGTTGGGGTTCGCTCATCGCCCAACTTGAAGACAACGCCAACGCTGTTACGCCTGAACCCGATTCCGACGCCATTCCGCAAGCTGTCGTCGAGTTGGCCGCGCAGATCGAACATGCACCGCGTCATCTCGGTATTCATTCCGGTGGCATGGTGCTCTGTGACCGTCCCATCATCGAGGTGTGTCCGGTCGAATGGGCTCGTCGCGAGAACCGCAGTGTTTTGCAATGGGATAAGGACGATTGCGCCGCAGCGGGTTTGGTGAAGTTCGACCTTCTCGGTCTCGGCATGCTCACCGCACTGCACAACACGGTCGATTCAATTACCGAGGCCTACGGGTTCGCCATCGATATCGCTGAAGTCCCTCAAGACGACGCCGTCTACGACATGTTGTGTGTTGCCGATTCCGTCGGGGTCTTCCAGGTCGAGAGTCGCGCGCAAATGGCCACATTGCCTCGGCTTAAGCCGCGGAAGTTCTATGACCTTGTGGTTGAAGTTGCACTTATTCGCCCTGGTCCGATTCAAGGCAACTCGGTGCACCCGTACATTCGTCGGCGCAATGGTCTTGAAAAGATCACCTATCTGCATCCGTTACTTGAGCCTTCATTGGCCAAGACCTTGGGCATCCCGTTATTTCAAGAACAACTCATGCAAATGGCAATCGATATCGCCGGTTTCAGCCCGGGTGAGGCCGATCAGTTGCGCCAGGCCATGGGGTCAAAGCGAAGTTCTGAACGCATGGAACGTTTGCGTGGTCGATTGTTTGAAGGCATGGCCGAGCGCGGCATCACTGGCGATATCGCCGAACAGATCTTTGACAAACTCGCAGCATTCGCGAACTTCGGCTTTCCCGAAAGCCACTCGGTGTCGTTCGCCTATCTGGTCTATTCGAGTTCCTATCTCAAGCGGTACTTTCCTGCAGCGTTTTGCGCGGGTCTCCTCAACGCACAACCCATGGGCTTCTATTCACCGCACACGCTGGTGGCCGATGCTCGGCGCCACGGCGTGGTGGTGCGCACCCCCGATCTCACCGCATCGGGCGTAGGTGCCACCCTTGAATGGGTCGAGGGCCGGGCAGCTGCAACCGCCGATGTCCCTTTCCCTATCGATGCGTTTCCGGTGGGCGGTGCTGAAGTACCGCAACCGGCAGTGCGTCTTGGGTTGGCTTCAGTTCGTTCAGTTGGTGACGAACTGGCTGAATGCATCGTGACTGAACGTGAAGCAAACGGCCCCTATGCGTCAATGACTGATCTCGCGCAACGCGTCGATATCGATCGGACTGCGCTTGAAGCGATGGCAACCGCAGGGGTGTTTTCAAACTGCACTGATCGAAGTGGCACAAACCTCGACCGCCGTCGTGCTCTGTGGGTGGCTGGCGCAGTGGCCGAAACCAGCGCCGACCGACTTCCTGGCATCGTTACCGGTACCGATGCACCATCGCTCCCAGGGCTTTCAGATCGTGAACTCGCGGGTGCCGATCTTTGGGCCACCGGTGTCTCTCCTGACGGGCACCCCACATTGTTCGAACGAGAGCATCTCGCGTCGCTTGGCGTTCTCACTGCAGCAGAACTACGTACCGCCCCGACCGATACGCGCGTGTTGGTCGGGGGAGTCGTCACTCATCGCCAACGGCCGTCAACTGCACACGGCATCACTTTCGTAAATCTTGAGGACGAAACCGGTCTCATCAACGTGGTGTGTTCTCCTGGGCTGTGGAAGCGCTACCGGCGGGTGGCTCGCGGCGCGCCAGCGCTATTGGTGCGAGGCCGTCTTGAACGGGTCGACGGTGTCATCAACGTGGTGGCCGACAAACTCGAGGTTCTTCCTGTGGTTGGCAGCCACCGATCACGCGACTTTCGTTAATTGCCGAGAGTCCACCGCCAGCGGGTGTGTCGGTCGTACTCTTTGCCCGTCAACAACCCTCTCGAGGAGGAACAAAATGTTCGCCCATATGGTCGATATGACACTGACCGTCGATCACGGTCACATGTATCACGGTGATGAAATCATCAACGGACTCAATCTTGGTCTGCTCATCATTCGTGTTGTCGTTGGTGTCACGCTTGCTACGCACGGTCTCAACAAGATCTTTGGCGGCGGCAAAATTGCTGGCACCGCCGGCTGGTTTGGCTCAATGGGCATGAAAATGCCGAAGGCCAACGCCTGGATCGCTGCGCTCACCGAAATCGGCTCAGGTGCACTTCTTGCGCTCGGTTTCCTCACGCCGCTTGCTGCGGCGGGCATGGTCGCCATCATGGTGGTCGCTCTTATCACCACGCATAGGAAGAACGGCTGGTTCATTTTCAACCCCGGCGGCGGCATTGAATACGTCGTCGTACTTGCTGCTGTTGGTATCGGTCTCGCCTGCACCGGGGCTGGTGAATGGTCCATCGACCATGCCGCCGACATCCACTGGGCAGGAGTTCCCAAGGGGCTCATCATCGTGCTGGTCGCCGGTATCGGTGGCGGCCTGTTGCAGCTCGCAACATTCTGGCGTCCGAAGTCGGTCGCATCGAACTAAATGTCTCCAACCGAGAACGTCAAGGGCCCGCAGCACGCGCTGCGGGCCCTTTCGTTTTTCCGGACTTCACGCCACGCGAGATCAGGGGACGATGACAGCTCGACCTTGCAGTGTTCCATCGACCATCTTGTTGTAAACGTCACGGGCTTGATCGAGTGCGTAGGTCTCGGCATGAACGCGAAAATCGCCACTGCGTGAAAGCTCAAGCAACTCACCCAGTTCGGTGATGCTTCCCCAATACGTGCTCTGCACGCTGCACTCGTAGGGGAAGGTGAAGAAACTAAACGGCAGTGTGCCGCCGCCGACGCCAACCACCGTGAGGCGGCCAAGCGGTGCTGCAACAGCAGCGGCAAGAGCAAGCGTGTCGTCGTAGCCGCAAATGTCGAGGATGACTTCAGCGCCACGGCCGCCGGTGATGCCACGAATTTCGGCAGCGGCATCGGGACCCATCACAACGGTGTGGTCAGCGCCAAGACCAGCAACAACCTTGAGGGCCGACTCGCGTTGATCGACCGAAATAACGGTTGCGGGCGACAGTGCCTTAAGGAACTGCACGGCAAGATGGCCAAGGCCACCAGCACCGATGACAACAACGAACGAACCCGGAACAAGCAACGGAAGAGCCTGCTTGATCGCGTGATAGGGCGTAAGGCCAGCATCGGTGAGCGGAGCAGCCTCTGCCGGCGCCATATTGCCGAGCGGCACGAGGTAGCGAGCGGCAGGGACAAGGAGGAACTCGGCCATACCGCCGTCGACGCTGAGACCGGGACCGCTGGCAGAAATGTTGAGGCAGTAGTTCTCCATGCCCTTGCGGCAGTTCGAACACTGGCCGCAGCCCCATGCGCCGTAGACGGCAACGGGAGAACCAATCTCGAGCCCGGGAGTTGGCACAGTGCCGGGACCGAATGCTTCGATCCAGCCAGCGTTCTCGTGGCCGAGGGTCATTGGTGTTTCGCGAGGGCCGCCTGCAGAGAATTGCATGAGGCTGATATCGCTGTGGCATGCGCCGGCGCCGCCAATGCGAATGAGCACCTGGCCCGGGCCGGGATCGGGCTGAGCGACCTCGTTGAGTGCAGTAGTGGCGTCGACCTCGGCCGAACCGCCGATCAACTGGAATGCCTTCATGTGGTCCCCTTGGTGCCGAGAAATGTGTGTATAGGTTCTAGCGCAGCACCGGGTTCATCGCTTTGTGCCGGGGATGCCTAGTCTCGGGCCGTGACAACACGCTTCGACACCGATACATCAGTCCATTCAACTGGAAACGGCCGTTACCGCGCTCAGCTCGATTCGGGGTGGTGGGCGGGAGTCGGACCCAACGGCGGCTATCTCAACGCGATTTTGGTTCGCGCGTGTGAGGCGGAAATCGATGACTCCACGCGGTTGTGCCGTTCCTTTACGACGCACTTCCTGTCGAAAGCTTCCGAAGGTCCAGTCGAACTTGAGGTCGTGGTCGAACGTTCGGGCCGTTCAATGAGCTCGGTCCGAGCGGCGATGAAACAAAACGACCGAACCATCGCGCTTTCAATTGGGGCATTCTCTGCGGGTCGTGAAGGGCCATCGTTTTCTGATGTGAGCATGCCGGAGGTTCCCGGGCCGAGCGAACTTTCCGCTCCCGGATTCGATCCTGGAATTCCTGATGCAGCAATTCCGGCAATGGCGAAGCGCTACGAACAGAAGTGGGCGTTTGGTTCGCGCGCCTTTACCGGTGGCGATGAAGCGCGCATCGGTGGATGGATTCGGCTCCCCGAAACGCAACCGGTCGATGCTCCAGTGCTTGCAGCATTTGTCGATGCATGGATGCCAGCGATGTTCAGTCGGGTCGGAGGTCCGTGGGGAATCACGACCGTTGACCTCACCGTGCATATTCGCTCGATGCCGCCAGCCGATCATGACGGTTGGTGTTTCGTCGAGTTTCACTCAATCGCGAGCCTCGACGGATTTTGTGAAGAGGACGGAATCATTTGGGCCAGCGATGGAACGCTGTTAGCGCATTCTCGCCAGCTCATGGCGTTACTACCGATGGGTTGATGCTCAGCGTTTGTAGGAACCGCTGATAACCGACGCACTTGAGGATTTGGCGATGGCCGCATTCACATCGGCAAAACTGGCGCTAGTGGTGAGCCCCGAAGGCGAAGTGAGCGCGTAGAGCGCGAATTCGTACGTAGAGGTTCCTGTTGTTGGGCATGGCCCAGACCAACGCGCTGTGCCTGAACTGTTCACGATCTGAATCGCGCCGGAAGGGACGCCGCCTTGGGGGATCGAGACAGTTGTCGGAGCAAGACCGGCCAACAGCCACAAAGTTTGATTTGCCATGTTCTGGTTGGTGACGACGAGAACGAGTTCAGTCGTTCCTGCCGGCACTCCACTGATTGTGAGCGGTGGCGAGGTGTTCACTCCATCGCAGGTGAACTGCTTTGGGATTGGCGTGTTTGGTCCAAACGACGCGCTAGTGAGCGTGAGCGCGGTGGAACGGATGACTGCTCCAGCGGTGGTGTTGGTCGATCCGCTGCTGGCCGGCGCAGTCGACCCCGTGTTTCTGCGCGCGGGTGCAGTTGCTCCGGACTTTGGGTCTTGAAGCGCCCGTCCGCTCGATCCGCAGGCCGCCACCGTGATCATGAGCGCGGCGACGAGCAAGAGAAGGAGAGATCTCCGGCGTTGAGGCGCGAGATATCCGGTCGTTGAGGTCCCAGTCATCGGAGTCAGGCTACGCGTGTCAGGCGTAGTCGAGGTGTCGCCCCGGCCCACGACCGGTAGCGTGCGGCGATGGCTGACCGCTGCCTGCTCTCAATCCACGCTCATCCCGACGACGAGGCATCGAAAGGTGCGCCGACTGTCGCGAAATACAAGACCGAAGGCGTTCGCGCTGTACTTGTGACCTGTACCGGTGGTGAAGAGGGAGACATCCTTAATCCTGCGATGGATCGTCCGGAGATCAGGGCCGATCTTGCTGCTGTTCGAAAGCGTGAACTCGAAGCGGCCTCGGCGCTCATTGGTTATGACGAGCTGGTTCTCCTGGGTTACCGCGATTCAGGCATGCTCGACTCAGAAGCCAATGCCCGGCCCGATGCTTTCGCGAATGCCGATCTCGATGAGGCGGTGGCCCGTTTGGTGAAAATCATTCGGCGTGAACAGCCTCAGGTGATCCTCACATACGGAGACGATCAACAGGGTTATCCGCATCCCGACCATTTACGGGTGCACGATATTTCGCTTCCTGCCTTTGATCTCGCTGGAGATCACACCTATGGGCCGGACCTCGGCGAGCCATTCACGCCGCTCAAGATGTACTACTCGGTGTGGTCACGAGCGCGCGTTGAAGCGACCCATGCGAAGTTTCTTGAACTTGGACTCGAATCGCCGTTCTCTGATGACTGGTTCACCCGGCCAAGTCAAGACGATCGCGTTACGACATCGATAGACATTGAGCCATGGTTCGATGTCCGGCTCGAGGCGCTTCTTGCGCATGCCACGCAGGTCGATCCTGAGTCAGCGTTTTGGTTTGGGCTTCCTCGTGAAATCGCAAGAACTGTGCACCCGTTTGAGGACTACATCCTCGCTCATTCTCGAGTTGAGACAAGCGTGCCTGAAACCGATCTCTTCGCAGGAATTTCCTGAAATGTCCTGGCCGGAATCCCCGCCGACGCAACCGCCCGCGCAGCCACCGACGGCGCAGGCGATCCTTCCAACCTCAACTCCGGAACCCACCTCACGGACAACAGTCGCCGGTGGCAATGCACCTGCATCTCGTTCGAATCGCAAGAGAACGGTGATCGGCGCTGTCCTTTTGTTTCTCGCAGGGCTTTCCGCCACATTTGGTGTTGCATCGTTCTGGACGCAACATGCGATTCTTGATCAAGACACATGGGTCGCCACAAGTAAGGCGATTGTGAACAATCCGGCCGTCCAGCAAGACGTTGCAACGGCTCTCGCAACTCAGATCGTTGATTTTGTGGGTGTAGATGATTTGGTGTCCAGCGTGTTGCCCGGACCATTGGGCGGGTTTTCAGGAACTGTTACCGACAAGGTGACCGAACTCGTTGCATTGGCAACAGTTCAGGTCGTACAGACCGATGCATTCATTTCGGTTTGGGAATCAGCGGTTCGCGCCACTCACGACGAGTTTGTACGCGCCGTTAATGGAGATAATCGTTTCGTCAGTATCAATTCGCAGGGCTTGTCGTTGGACCTCGGAACATCTCTTGCCGAGATCAGGAAGCAACTCAATTCGAACGGCATTTATGTTCTTGACAATGCCAATTTTCAAGGTCTTTCCTTGCAACTTCCGTTGATCGACGCTCCTGGTCTTGAGCGATTGCAAACTTGGGTGCACGCGTTACGGATCGGGGCAATTGTCTTTCCGGCATTCGCCGTGATCGCAGCGATCGCCGGACTCCTCGTAGCTCGTCGACGTGTCTTCGCGATTATTGCGTCGGCAATCGGAGCGTTACTCGGAGCGGGCATCGTCGTGTTGATGGCCTCGAGTGGGCGAGATCAGGCCATTGATCACATCGCTGGTGGGGTGCTCGGGGTGGCCTCGGCGACTGTGATTGTCGACCAAGTTCTTTCTGGTCTCGATGAAGCGCTTCTCCTCACGTCTGCTGTCGCTGTCGCGGTTCTTGTCGGGGGTCTGATGGCCGCAATCCTCACCTCTCGCCACACCAACGCGAATCGCGTCGATGTCGCGTCACCTTCCGCATGATGAAACTCGTTCCATGGGGAGCAGATCGGGTTGATGACATCGTCGACCTCATGTTGCGCGTTGCTGCCGATCAAGACCTCACTCCCGACGAATTGCTGACGGCGTGTCATGAGCGATCAGGAATCGTGATGGCATCAGAAGATGGCGAATCAGTAATAGCAGTAGGTGTCGACCGAGATCTCGATGGACAACTCGTCGCTTCGATTCGCTTGATTGCCGTTGGCCCCAATGTCCAGCGGTCAGGCCGAGGCGGTTTATTGCTTCAGCACGCAGAGCTGTGGGCCACTGAACGCGGTGCGAGAGAGATCTTCGTTGGAGGCGCAGTTCCGTTCTCGTTATGGCCCGGCGCCCCGGTGGAATCTGCCGTCGCCTTGCTGTGCACAGCGAACGGATACGAGACCCATGATTTCTGGCAGTCGTATTCAGTCGCCACCACCTTTCGGGCAGAGGTTCCCGATGGCATCACTATTGGTCGGGTTGTCCATGACGAAGATGTGACTCGTGTGCTTCTAGCCGCAACCTCTGGTTGGCCGCGCAGTGCCGACGAGATCGCACGAGCACTTGAACACGGCACCTGCCACGTTGCGCTTCGGGGCGAGAGCGATCCCACTGTTGTGGGAATCGGGTGTCATTCGATTACGCGTGCGGGATGGACTGGTCCTCTCGTTGTTGACGAGGCCTATCGCCGGCGAGGAATTGGTCAGGCATTACTCGGGGAGATCTGTCGAGACTTGATGATCGCCGAGTTCGACAGTGTCGTGGTCGCCGACCTACCCGACGCTGGTGCACGTTCATTTATTGAATCTTCAGGAGCGGTCGCTGCCACTCGCTACCAACGAATGTCAAAGCGATTGACCTAACTGAGTTCAACCAGCGCGCTGAAGTTCTCGGAGTTCGCGGTAGCCAATAAGCACAGCGCCGGAACGTTCGAGCAGTGTGCGCAGGCGTGAGTCGTGGCAAACGAGATGAAGATCATCGACTCGTGATGCCCAGTCGGTGCCGATTGCACGAAGTTCGGGTGTGTCTGTTGCCGGATGGACGTACATCTCGGTGACCCCAGGGCGGAGTTCGAAGACTGCCTTTTCGATTGCTCTGCGACTGCCCACTCCGTTGACATAGAGGAAATGGTCGGGGGAGATGATCCCTTCCTCGGCGGCAAGGCGACGGAAGGGAAAACCAATTGCACGTTCGGTCGACGCGCCAGAAAGCCGAAGGGGAAGACTGAATTCAACGGCGAGGTCGAGATACACATCGAAAAACTCTGGGCGCAATTGCAGCGCACCCATATGCGAATCGAGGTGACTCACGTCGAAGCCCCACAAGATGGCTCGCTCAATCTGTGCTCGACATTCGCGCCGCACTTCGTCGAGGTCGGCATGATCCCAGAGGTCGGCGAGCGTGCGGGGAAAACCGCCGTCGCCATCGAGCAGCGAGGGGGAGTGAGTGATTGGGCCCCAACGATAACGTTCGAATTCAGCATTGAGAGTGAGGTGAACACCGATGTCTTCACCGCGGAAATCCGATGCTGCTTCACGAGCCCATGCGCAGGGAACCATGAGCGACGCACTGGTGCACAATCCCTGACGTAACGATTCATAGGTGCCGGTGTTGGCGGCATGACACAGGCCGAGGTCGTCGCTGTTGATGATGACCAGGCGGGAATCAGGGGAGTGGCCGAGGCGTTCGGCGAGGGTTGTCACAGATGTCACGGTATCGCCCGCCGAGGCTCAACTCCTCATGAGGCGGGTTTCCCCGGTCCGCCACACGTTGCCCAAAGACCCCGCGGAGCGGTTTTCGCTTCGGTCATCGCCGCTCGCAACTCGTCGGCATGGGCAGTGTTGGGGGCAATCGAAAGGATGTTGGCATAGCCCTGCGCAACAAGATTGAGATTGACGAAGAGACCATCGGAGGATCGCCAGACATAGGCGAGAAGGCGATCGTAGACGTCGCGCTCTTCGAGGTCGCGTTCGAGACGGACGATGGTGCCGCGAGGAAGAAGCTGTGCGGTGTGTTCGCTGGCTTCGCGTCCGAAACACTGCACGGGCTTTCGAGGATCTTTGGTCTCGGGTGTATCGATTCCGAGTAACCGAACCCGTTGGCGCTTGTAGCCGATGCGTACGTCGATGGTGTCGCC
>CAMAYJ010000068.1 GCA_945862505.1 Bifidobacterium breve
CCACAGTTCGAAGGCCAGACCAAAGGCAAATTGGGTAATGTGTCCATGCGTTCGTTGGTCGAAAAAGCCACGAACGAACTTCTCGGCGACTGGTTTGAAGAAAATCCCACCGAGGCTCGCAAAATTGTTGGGAAAGCAACCCTTGCTGCTCGAGCTCGCCTCGCCGCACGCAACGCTCGCGACGCGACACGACGCAAGTCCGCGCTCGAGGGCGCCGGCATGCCCGACAAACTCAAAGATTGCGCCAGTCGCAATCCCGAGGAATGCGAATTGTTCATCGTCGAAGGCGACTCCGCTGGTGGTTCTGCTGTCGCCGCCCGCGACCCTCGTACCCAGGCAATCCTCCCAATTCGCGGCAAGATCCTCAATGTCGAGCGCGCTCGCCTCGACAAGATGTTGAAGAACACCGAAGTCCAAACGCTCATCACCGCAATCGGAGCGGGTGTAAGTGCGGAATTCGATGTAGAAAAGATCCGTTACGACAAAGTCGTCATTATGTGCGACGCCGATGTCGATGGTTCTCACATCCGCACACTCCTGCTGACGTTCTTTTTTCGTCACATGAAAGAACTTGTTGAACAGCAGCACGTGTACATCGCGCAGCCACCGTTGTTTTCAACGGTTGTCGGCAAAGAAAAGATCTACCTCAAAGACGATGCTGCAAAGACCGTGTTCTTGAACGAGAAGCCGGAACACAAGAAAGAGTTCCAGCGCCTCAAGGGTCTTGGCGAAATGGATTTCGACGAACTCGGCGACACCACGATGGACGCCACGAAGCGCACATTGCTTCGCGTCACAGTGGAACAAGCGGCAATTGCCGACGAGGTCTTCTCGGTGCTCATGGGTGACGACGTTGAATCCCGTAAGCACTTCATTCAGACAAACGCGAAGGATGTGCGGTTCCTCGATATCTGAGGAAGCCGCCCGACGACAGGAACCACAGGCAACAGATGGCGAAGAAGAAGACATCGGATGATGGCGAGAACTCCGGAGACGACACCGGCACAGGCGATGCGCCCCCGGTGACATTCGGGACCATCGAGCCAATTGAGATCCAGGAGGAGATGGAACGCTCCTTTCTTGATTACGCGATGTCGGTCATCGTGTCGCGTGCCCTTCCCGACGCACGCGACGGCCTGAAGCCGGTCCACCGCCGCATCCTTTGGGGCATGTATGACCTTCGTGCGCTTCCCGATCGACCCACCATGAAATGTGCCCGCGTTACCGGCGAAGTCATGGGCAAATATCATCCCCACGGCGACTCTGCGATTTACGACGCACTTGTTCGAATGGGCCAATCGTTTTCATTGCGTCATCCGCTCGTGCACCCGAAGGGCAACTTCGGTTCGCTCGACGAACCACCGGCAGCAGCGCGTTATACCGAATGTCGACTTGCCGCTATGGCGCTCGACATGCTCGCGGATATCGACGAAAACACCGTCGACTTTGTTGACAACTATTCGGGTGAGTTTCAGGAACCAGTAGTTCTCCCCAGCCGTTTCCCCAACCTGTTGGTAAACGGGTCGCAGGGAATCGCAGTTGGCATGGCGACCAACATTCCGCCGCACAACCTCGCTGAAGTTATCGACGCCGTGAATCACCTCCTCGGACACCCCGAAGCAACTCCTGATGACCTCATGGAATTCGTGAAGGGCCCCGATTTCCCGACGGGCGCGCTCATCATGGGCCGTCAAGGGATTATCGACGCGTACCGAACTGGTCGCGGGTCAATCAAGCTTCGTGGCAAAGCAGAAATCGAAGAGGGCGCACGCGCCGATCACATCATCATCACGGAACTTCCGTATCAGGTGAGCCCCAATCAGTTCATCGTGAAGGTCAAAGAACTGGTCGATAACCGCGAGCTCGAGGGCATCGCCGAACTCAACGATGAATCGGCCAAGGGCAAAATGCGTCTGGTCTTGCGCCTCAAGCGCGACGCGCCGGCCCTGGTGATTCTCAACAACCTCTACAAGCGCACGCCGCTACAGACGAATTTCTCGGTCAATACCGTGGCGCTTGTCGACGGCATTCCTCGCACGCTGAACCTTCGCGATGCGCTCGTCGCCTATATCGACCATCAGCTCGAAGTCATTACCCGTCGTTCGCAATATCGCCTCGACGAAGCGCAACGCCGAGCGCACATTGTCGAGGGCTTGCTGAAAGCTCTCGACCTGATCGATGAAATCATCGCCGCTATCCGCGCATCGGCCGACAAGCAGGCCGCTCGCGAAGCGCTCATGGCCGCGCCATTCGAGTTCTCCACCGAACAGGCCGAGCACATCCTCGATATGCAGTTGTCCCGCCTCACTCGTTTGGGTCGCTCGCAACTCGAAGAGGAAATGGCCAAACTGCGCGAGACCATCGAAGGGCTCGAAGCCATTCTTGGTGACGAAGCAAAGAAGCGGTCGGTCATCAGCGAAGAACTTGGCGCCGTGCGCGAGGCCTACGCGCAGCCTCGCCGCAGCCAAATCACATTCGATGTCGGCGACCTCGATATCGAAGACCTCATCGACGATGAAGAGCTCGTGGTCACGATGTCGGCCAAGGGCTACATCAAGACCGTGTCTTCCGATTCATTCAAGCTGCAGGGCCGCGGCGGTCGTGGTGTTGCTGGAACCAAACTCAAGGATGAGGACTACGTCCAGCACATCATCCATACGACCGCGCACGCGTATCTGCTGTTCTTCTCAACTCGCGGTCGGGTGTATCGACTCAAGGCGCACGAAATTCCGATGAAGGAACGCACTGCTCGCGGCACAGCCGTGGTCAACCTGCTTCCGTTGCAGCCCGATGAAAAGATCCAGGCGATCATCGATACTCGTGATTACGAGACAAACAAGTTCTTGTTCTTCTGCACCAAGAACGGTCAGGTCAAGAAGACCAAGTTCACCGAATATGACTCCTCGCTTCGCGCTGGTCTTATCGCCATCAATTTGAAAGACACCGACGAACTCGTTCGTGTCATCCCCACCAACGGCGGCGATGACATCCTCATGGTGTCAAAGGCCGGTCAAGCCATTCGATTCGCCGAAGACGAAGTTCGTGCCATGGGTCGCGCTGCGGCGGGTGTTCGCGGTATGAAGATGCGTGTTGGCGACGAAGTTGTGTCCTGCGATGTCACTCGCGACGACGCAGCCATACTCATCGTTACCGATGGTGGCTACGGAAAGCGCACGCAACTCGACAAGTTCAATCGTCAGGGTCGCGGCGGTCAGGGTGTTCGTGGCATCAAGATCAACGAGAAGAAGGGCTCGGTCGTTGCTGCATTCATGGTTGGCATCGACGACGAGATCTTCGTGATCAATAGCATTGGCACGGTCATCCGCATGGAGGTTCGTGAAATCTCTTCCCAAGGCCGCGATGCAACCGGCGTCAAAGTTATGAACGTCACGAGCGGTCAGACAGTCGCCTCAGTTGCTCCGGTGCTTGGCGCCGAAGAAGACGACACGTAAACCTTTCCCATCCCCGAGCGTTTTTGCCCGTGGCCATTCCCCAGCGTTCATCACGGATCTCATCCGTCGTTGCGTTCAAAAGTGCGGATCAATTATCCGTTAACGGGGGAGTGCTCTATGGAGCCTCGAGCTCAAGTCAACCGCCGCAAGGCCAATGGGCGCGACGCGGGACAAATCCTTCCATTGGTGGCGGTCGCCCTCCTCGTGGTTGCGCTTATGGGTCTGCTCGTTGTTCGACTTGGGATGCAGGTTGATCGGCGAGCTCAGGCGCAGTCCGCGGCCGATTCGGTCGCCCTTGCGGGGGCGGTCGAAGGAGAGGACCGTGCCGGGTCGGTGGCCGAGGCCAATGGAGTGGTTCTTGAATCCTTTGAGGCTCGCGGTTATGAGGTCGAAGTTGTCGTGCGGCTCGGGGACGAACGGGCCACCGCTCGTGCCCGGCGCCAGTGGTGACCCTGTCGTGCGCTGAGCCGGTTGGTGCGTACACTTCGCCCATGACCGTCGATCAGACGCCCGGAGTCACCTTCTCGGCGTCGCCGACCCCCGGAGCTCCTCCTCCTCCCCGGACGGGGGCCGCAAGGGCGCAGAGCAGAGCCTTGAAGGCTCGTCAGGTCGAACGGGTGGTGACTCGGATTGACCCTTGGTCAATGTTGCGGGTCTCGCTGTCCTTTGCGTTCTGCTTGTGGCTCATTATTGACGTGGCCGCCGTGCTGCTGTGGCAGGGAGCGGTGGCGACCGGGAGCCTCGGCAAGGTCGAAAACTTCCTCGCTCAGTTGCTCGCCGAAAGCTCGTTCACCATTGATGGAATCAAGGTTTTTGAAGGCGCGGCAGTCGCCGGGATCGCTCTCTTTGTGGCCGGGGCGATGTTCGCTGTCATCACCAGCGTGCTGTTCAATCTGATCGCCGGAGTCTTTGGTGGGCTTCGATTTACGGTGGTCGAACTCGAGACGGCGCAGGTGGCCCGCAACCCCCGTTCCTGATCTGGTTTTCCCGGCTGCGAGGGGGTCCGGTATGGTGACGCCCCGGCCAGTTCGGGGCTATAGCTCAGTTGGTTAGAGCGCACCCCTGATAAGGGTGAGGTCGCTGGTTCGATTCCAGCTAGCCCCACGATGAAAATGATCCGACGGGCCATAGTTGCCATCGGCATGGGGGCGCTTGTCGCCGCTGCCGTTCGGCTCCGCGGATCGGGTGTCGCTCCACCCCGATCGGGCGGCTGGCGCGAGCTCTCTGGCCCTGGTCTCGACTGACATGGCGCGGATCGGGATCCTTGGTGTTGGCGCGGTTGGTGCGCGTCTTGCTCGACAACTTGTGTCCACTGACGATGACGACGTCGTACTCCGTGATGAACGGCGAAACCGCGTCGAGATTGTCGCGCAGAGCCTCGGCGAGCGAGCGAGCATCGATCGCGGTGCGCTTGATGATCGGCTCGACGTCGATGTTGTTGTGCTCGCTGGTCCAGCACGAACGCAAACACATCTCGCGGAGCGCTTTGTTCGTCAAGGAATTCATGTCGTCAGTACGTCCGATGACGTGATCGACGTCAAAGCACTCCTCGCCCTTGATTCGCAGGCGCGTGAGCGAAAGGTTCACGTGGTGGTCGGAGCGGGATTTGCGCCGGGACTTACCTGCGTTCTTGCTGCCCATGCTGCAAAAAAATTCGAACAGATCGACGAAATTCATATTGCGAAGTCGGGCACGGGTGGGCCGGCGTGTGCCCGCCAGCATCACCGGGCGCTTGGTCGCGGCGCGATCGATTGGCGAGATGGTGAATGGGATTTCCGCCCCGGTGGTTCGGGTCGCGAACTGTGTTGGTTTCCTGATCCCATTGGTCCGCAGGATTGTTATCGAGCAGAACTTCCCGACGCGCTCGTGTTGGTTCCCGCTTTTCGGGGTGTTCGCCGAGTGACCTCACGAGTTGCCGCAACTCGTCGCGATCGTCTGACGTCTCGTTTGCCAATGTTGTGGCCTACCGATCCCGAAGGCGGCCCTGGCGCGGTGCGCGTTGAAGTGCGCGGTCGTAGCGAAGGCCGAGGATCAGTTGTGGTCTACGGAGCAATGGACCGACCAGCGGTAGCTGCTGGTGCGGTGGCCGCCGTGGCATCGCGATTCATTGTCGATGGAGCATTGAACCGCGTCGGAGCGGCGGGATTGGCCGAGTCGGTGGAGTCCCTCGCCTTTCTTGCCGAATTGGCCCGGCGTGGCGTCCGGGCGGCAGTTTTTGAGGGCGAATCAGGCGCCTGAGTGGCCTCGCCAGTGCTGGTCTCAGTGAATTGGGCCGCTTGACCCAAAAAAAGAGGCCGGGGTGACCAGAAAATGGGTCGCGAACGTTCCTATGGTGTCGATCCGGCTATCACGCTGTCGCCGGGACCGATGGCGGCCTGGGGGTTTCGTCATCTCTTGGGAGCGGGATTGCGCACTACGCGCGAGGGGGGCAAGTCATGAACGGGAAATCAATGGATCCCGAGGTCACGGCGCTTGTTGAGCGAGGTCTCGAGGTTGTTCCGAAAGTGGTGGCATCGCTCGCTGCGCATATTCCTCGACACGTGGAACGAGGCGAATTGATCCGGGCTGGCGCTCTCGGACTCGTCGAAGCAGCGTGGCGATTTGATCCCCACCGCGGAATCCCGTTCGAACGTTTTGCAGCAGCGCGAATTCGTGGAGCGGTACTCGATGCAATGCGGGCTGATGATTGGGCACCGAGATCACTTCGATCGGCTGCTCGCCGTATTGCGATGGTCGAGAACGCGCTGACCGCTCGCTACGGGCGAGGCCCAACGATCGATGAACTTGCCGCCGAATCAGGGAGTTCCCGCGAAAAGGTCCAAAAAGTCAAGGCGCTTCTCGAAATCGGCACCATTCGTCGACTTGATCAGGAATCTTTCGGAGACGGCAAAGCGCTGTTCCGGAGAGAGGACCTTGTCGATAGCGCACAACTCGATGTCGCTGAAGTCCTTGAGCGAGCAGAACTCCTTTTGTATTTGCGTGAGGCGATCAACGCGCTTCCTCGTCGCCAGCGTGAAGTGATTCTTGGTCAGTTCGTTGAGGGCCGGACAACGGCGGAACTGGCAAGCGAATTCGGGGTAACTCGTTCGCGCATCAGTCAACTGCGAACCGATGCGCTTCACGAACTTCGCCGTTCAATCACGGGCCACTACGGACCGCTGCCACCGCTCAATGATCACCAACCTCAGGCAGAGTCGGCGACGGTCCCGCTCTCGACAACTGCTTGACCAGCGACATCGTCGGTAAAGCCTCCGCTGACAATGATCGTCGCGGCGATACCAACGACGATCCCTAACCCGAGTCCAACGGTGAATCGGACAATCGCGGCGTCAAGCGAGTTCGGAATGAAGACGGCAGTAAGTGAAGCGAAATTCAGTGCGACCCACCAGGCCAATGCTGCAACAGCTCCGACCATGGTGACCACACTCAACCGTCGTGAAGAACGACGGAGCACAACGCATGCGACGGCCAAGACTCCGGCGAGAACCGACGCGAGGAGCGAAAGCCGCGGAGGAGTGAAGCCGGTCGGGGTTGCTGTCCATCCGCCGATCGCCACGATGATCGTGAGTGCCGACCCCACCAGTAGCGCCAAGCTGCTGGCGGTCCAGGCCCGGCGGAACCCCAGGGACACGATTGCTGCGGCAGCGAGGATGGCAAGAAGGACCTCAAGAAGGGGACCATGAGAGGGGAGCTCGGTGAGCTGTCCCCGAATCACTACTGGCTCGTCATCAACTGTGACGAGGACGGTCCAGTTGGTGTCAGCGGGGACTCCATTCATGGCGTGGAGGCGGTGGTCATGCCATGACACCGAGCCGTTGGTCGCGATCGTTGACCATTCCGGCTCTGCTGGTGGATCCGCCGAGTCGGGAATGGCGCCCGATCCGGTCATGTCTTTGTTGGTCCACCAGGTGGGCGACTTCAGGTTCGCCTGTACCTCGCTGGTGGCGGTGATGCGGAGGTACGGCTCGTTTCGATAGCCCGGAATGAGTGCGGTGTGGCCGGGTTCGGTCGTCAGTTGGATGACCTCACCACCGTTGTGAACCGCAACGGTGACGGCATCGGTCGACGGTGCAATCGAGATGATCGATGATTGCCAATTGGTGGGAGAAAGTGAAAGCGAACTTGCCGCTGTTGCGCTTGCACACACGACCCCAGTCGCGATCGCAACAACAAGAATCAGGCGACGCACAACAGTCATGAAGAGAATTAACTCTCTGTCGGGTGCTTGCGATATTTGAGAAACAAGACTCCAGCGCCGATCGCAATGACGGCACAGACACCGATGAAGACGTAGCGACCCGAAGCGTTGGTCTCACTTCCCGCATCGGTGACCGCGTTTGATTCTGTTGCCATCCGAGCGACTGCGGTGGTTGACGAACCACCTGCAGCGGCGACTGCAGTCGTTGCCGGAGCAGCCGACGTGCTGTTGGCGGGCACCACAATCTTTGGCGCGGGCTGGGTCGCTTCTGATTTCTCGCCACCGTCAGCTTGAATCCATGCGATTTCGGTGTTGTTCGTGCAGGTTTGGATGGTGGGAAGCGTGACGGTCTCACCGGCCGTTTGTGCCAACACGAGACTGAAGTCGAAGTCTGCAGAAGAGTTTGCTGGCATTGAGCCGCCAGTCCACGAGATTTCCGTGGCCGACACGGTGGAAGTCCAAGCCCCCGAATTAGTGCCGGTGACAGCAGTTGCTCCGCTCGGTAGCGCCACCCGAACGCCAGTGACGGGGTTGCCGTTGCAACCGTGTTCAATCGAAACGGTGATTGCGGTGCGTCCGGCCTGTTCAGCTCTTGCACTGGCATCGGCGTGGGCAAATGCAGGGCCCGCTAACGCCACCAGCGCGGTAAGCGATGCAGCGGAAGCGATGAGAAAGCGACGGGGGAGGGCCATGTGCATCCTTGACTGTGGTTAGCGACGGACGGGAACTTCGAATGAGGTGCGTTGTTCAGTGAAGTCGCCGGTTCGAACTGCGATCGTGATTGTCCATGTGCCAGGAATCGAGAGTTCGTTTCCTTGAATCACAAACACTCCGGGCTCTGAGGCTGGCACCTGCCGGGTGATGGGCTCAAGTCCGGCCGAGGGTTGGGAGAATTCAATGCTCATGCTGTTGGCCACATTGATTGGTTGGCCAGTCCCATCGGTGTAGCGGACTGCAACGGTATTTGGCCCGACAATGGCCGGATCAACAGAAAGTTGGACGTTGCCGGTGTCGACCCGTTGGGTGATGTCGACTCGGTCCGCCTTCGCTACGACTGCTGTTCGAGCTGGGGGAACGTTGACAACAATCGCGGTGAGCGCAACCACGGCAACGAGCAGTACCGCTTCTGCTCGGATCGTGCGTAGAAGCGTTGCCCAGCGAACCGCCAGTTCGCCGGTGTTCTCGGTTGGGCTGGTGAGCGAGGGGACGAGCGTGCGTCGATTCCATGCAGCGATGAGCACGACGATGAGGGTGAGGCCGATTTTGGCCAGAACGAGTTGACCCCAAGTAGTGGTGAGGATCGAGTTCAAACTCGCGCCGGAGCCGGTGATGGTGAGAGTTAGACCGGCGAGGGTGAGGGCAATGACTGACCAAAAAGCCATACGTGAAAATCGACCGATGATCCCGGCGGTGGCGCGAACCGTTTCAGGGGTGCGCACCGAAAGCACCATCACCAAACCGACGAGTCCGCCAAGCCAGAGCGCAGCCGCGGTGGCATGGATGGCATCGGCAGCCAGGGAGATGGCTGTGGGGGAGAGTTCGGTGGCGTGACCCCACACAGCGAACGAGACGGTGACAGCAAGACCGCCATAGACGGCGAGTGACTGCGACACCACCTTCTTGGGGATATCGGTCGAAAGGTGGACGGCGGCCAAGCCAATCATCAACAACGCGAGCGACCAACCAAGGTTTTGATTGAGAACATCACGAAGCACGGTGGAGTCAGTGACGGCGCCGGCGCCTTTGCCTGTGAGAAGCGCGGCCTGGCTCATCACGATGCCGATCGCGCTGAGCAAAGCAAGAATCGAGCCAATGCGAACAAACGGAACAATCCGCCAACGATCCTCAGCGCGATCGTGAATGAAGGCCAAGAAAAACGCAACACCTGCGGCGACGAGCGCAGCGAGGTACATGATGAAGCGAGAAATGCCGCCGATGATTTCCCAAAGCCGATCGCCGGTTGAACTCGGTTGCGCGCTTCGGTCAAGTGCCCCGTTACCCACACCAAAGAGAATCGAGCCGCTTACAGGGTGACCATCGGCAGAAAGAACCCGATACGTCGCAACGTACGTGCCGTCGGACAAGGTCTCACTGATTGGTGCAACCAGTGTCCGACCGCCGACAACTTCAGTGTTTCCGACATCGACAGTCTTGCCGTCGGCATCAAGAACACTGAGCCCGCCCGAAATCGTCGTCACTGTTTCACTGAAGGTGATTCGGATCTCGCTTGGCGAGGTGAGAACGGATTGTCCGTCGGCGGGGGAAGAGCTTTCCAGCGTGGCGTGAGCCGACGCAGCGGTCGTACCAAGAGCGAGAACTCCAACCAGAATCGCGAGTGCGGCGACGAGTTGTCGGGCAATACGGGACATGTGTTCTCGTTTTCCGCGGGTTGGGCAAGACTGTGGGAGTGGCCAATCTTATTCCCATCCCTGAAGCATCCCGGCGCGGTCATCGCAATGTCTGAGCGCGAGTCAGCGATTGCTGTCGAAGGGCACAACCTGACACT
>CAMAYJ010000069.1 GCA_945862505.1 Bifidobacterium breve
CGCGTCGTAAATATCGCGAACTTTTCCTGAATAAATGTGGGGAAGTGCGTCGGTCATGGCGGGTCTCCTGGAAGCGGCCGGCGGCAGGTCCTCAGATCAGAGGATGTCTCCCGGACGATACCCAGCCGCAGCCGGATCTGCCGACACAAGGGCAGAAATTGTGGTCACAAATGAGGAGATCTGTTCGGGAGCACGACCAACAAAATCGATTGGATTTGAAAGGACACCGGCAAGTTCATCGGGAGCAAGACCAAGGCGCGGATCGGCAGCAAGGCGCTCGATGAGGTCATTGCCTTCGGCCCCGTCTTCGCGAAGTCGCAGCGCGGCTGCGACCGCATGTTCCTTGATGGCCTCGTGCGCTTGTTCACGGCCCACGCCGTTACGCACCGCAGCAACAAGAACTTTCGTGGTCGCAAGGAAGGGAAGGTACCGATCGAGTTCACGCTCGATAACTGCGGGATAGAAACCAAAATCATCGAGCACAGTCAAGAACGTTTCGAACAAACCGTCGATGGCGAGGAATGCGTCGGGCAATGCAACACGGCGCACAACCGAACAACTGACATCGCCTTCGTTCCATTGATCGCCGGCAAGTGAAGCAACCATTGTGAGATGGCCGCGCAGAATGGCCAGTAAACCGCCGATGCGCTCGCAACTACGACTGTTCATTTTGTGCGGCATGGCCGAAGACCCGACCTGACCGGGACGGAAGCCTTCAGTGGCGAGTTCTTGCCCTGCCATTAGGCGAATGGTGAGCGCAAGATCGGCAGGACCAGCAGCGGCCTGCACGAGCGCCGACACCACATCGAGATCAAGCGAGCGCGGATACACCTGACCAACGTTGGTGAGCCATGCATCGAAACCAAGGTGCGCAGCCACACGAGATTCAAGTTTTTCGAGACGCGCGCCATCGCCATCGAACAGATCAAGCATGTCTTGCTGCGTGCCCACCGGGCCTTTGATGCCGCGCATCGGATAACGCGCAAGGAGATCGTCGACTCGGTACAGCGCTTGCAACAGCTCTTCGCCCGCATTGGCAAAGCGCTTGCCGAGCGTGGTGGCTTGCGCGGGGACATTGTGCGAGCGGCCGGTCATGACGACGGTTGCTGATTCCGCCGCGCGTTCGGCCAAACGGGCAAGCGCCGCGAGCATGCGTCCGCGAATGACAACCAGCGAACGACGCAACTGAAGTTGCTCGACGTTCTCGGTGAGATCACGCGAGGTCATGCCCTTGTGAATCTGTTCATGACCCGCCAACGCGCAAAACTCGTCGATACGAGCTTTCACATCGTGACGAGTAACGCGCTCACGAGCATCGATGGAATCGAGATCGACCTGATCGATAACCCGGCGATAGGCATCAATCGCATCGTCGGACATGGCAACGCCGAGATCACGCTGAGCTTCCAGAACGGCAAGCCAGAGTTCCCGTTCGAGAACAATTTTCTGTTCAGGCGACCACAGTCGGACCATCTCAGCGCTCGCATAACGAGCAGCAAGAACATTGGGCACTGACGTGGACGCCATTCGGTCTCCTCGATGGCCCGAAGCGGGCACCTCATAAGGATACGACGACACCGAGGTGATCTCGGTGCGATTTACAAATCAGGGATTGGCGCGGCGGGCTCGGTCTTCAAGCAACTTGGCCTGGAGTCCTGTATCGGTAATCGCCAACATTTCGACCACAAGAAGCGCCGCATTCACTGAACCATCAATGGCGACCGTGGCCACCGGGATGCCTCGAGGCATCTGAACCGTCGAATAGAGCGCATCGACACCGTTAATGGCACCACCAGAAAGCGGAACGCCGACCACCGGAAGCGTGGTGTGAGCAGCAACAACGCCAGCGAGATGGGCGGCCATGCCTGCGCCACAAATGAATGCGATATAGCCATTTTCACGAGCAGAAGTAGCGAGCGCTGTCACTTCAGCAGGGTTGCGATGGGCCGAGAGCACTCGCACATCGGCCTCGATACCGAACGCTTCAAGCGTGTCGGCCGCGCCTTGCATCTTGTCGCGATCGTTGGGCGAGCCCATAAGAATGGCAACCTTCATCGGGATCCTCCGTTGGTAGGGGCCGCAGCGGCCGAAGCTATGTCGTTGCGATGTTGCAGACCAGGCCAAGAAATCTTGCCGACTGCTTCATAGGCAGTCTGCCGGGCTTCAGCAATAGTGGCACCCTGGCCGGTCACCGTCAGCACGCGGCCGCCTGCAGTAACGAGTTGGCCCTGCTCATTTGCATCGACGCCAGCGCAGAACACGGTTGCACCGGTAACCGATTGCGCGTCGTCGAGACCGTTGATGACGTCTCCGCGGCGCACATCGCGCGGGTAGCCCTCGGCGGCACAGACAACTGTGACAGCTGCGCCGTCGTCGAATGTTGGCGCCGCGCCGAGTTGACCAGCGGCGGCCGAGGCGAGGAGTTCACCAAGATCACTCGTAAGCCGAGGAAGAACGACCTGCGTTTCCGGATCACCGAAGCGTACGTTGTACTCAAGCATCTTCGGACCATTAGGCGTAAGCATGAGACCGGCATAGAGAACGCCGCGGTAATCGATACCGATAGAGCGCAGATAGGCCAACGTCGGCAACACGCCGTCGTTCATGACTGCGTCGATCACGGACTGATCGGCAACAGGAACCGGCGAGTACGCGCCCATGCCCCCGGTGTTGGGGCCAGCATCGCCATCGCCAACACGTTTGAAATCCTGCGCAGGCGCGAGCGCAATGGCGTTTGTTCCGTCGCAAATTGCGAGAACAGAAACTTCGGGGCCCGTAAGACCTTCTTCAATCACGAGCGTTCGACCGGCATCCCCGAACGCGTCGCCCGAGAGGTAGTCACGAACTGCGTCGCGCGCTTCTCCAAGAGATGTTGTGACAACAACACCCTTGCCCGCAGCAAGACCGTCGGTCTTTACGACATACAAACCATCCAGCGTGTCGAGAAACGCGAATGCTGGTTCGGCTTCGGTGAACGTGCCATGTCGCGCGGTCGGAACACCGGCGGCAACCAACACCTCTTTCATCCACGCCTTTGAACCTTCAAGTCGAGCCCCGTCAGCTCCGGGGCCAAACACCAACTTGCCTGCCGCGCGCAGTTCATCGGCCAAACCAGCAACCAGCGGCGCTTCGGGACCAATCACATAGAGATCGGCGTCGATTTCCGTTGCCGGCGTGGACACGGAACCGGGGATGCCGGGGTTACCTGGAGTGACAACAACTTCATGATGACGTCGCAGCACCGTCGCGAGCGCATGCTCGCGTCCACCGGAACCAACGACACAAACGTTCATCAGCCGTTGAAGTTCAAGTACTGATCGCGTCCCGGACCAACGCCCACAAGGCCAATCGGTACGCCGATCTGCTCTTGCAAGAACGTCACGTAATCAAGCGCTTCTTTCGGCAATCCTTCACGCGTTATCACGGCTGAAATATCAGTCTTCCAACCGGGGAACTCGGCATAGACCGGCGTGACTTCATGCAACACCGACTGGTGATACGGAAGATGCGTGAACGTTTCGCCATCGAGTTCGTAGGCAATACAAACTTTGACGGAGTCGAATGTGTCGAACACATCAAGTTTTGTGAGCGCAATTTCCGACAATGAATTGAGACGGACCGCGTGACGCAACATCACGACATCGCACCAACCCGTGCGACGACGCCGGCCAGTATTTGTTCCGTACTCGTGACCGATCTCGATCAGCGCGTCGCCAATTTCGTCAGTAAGTTCGGTGGGGAATGGACCGGAACCAACTCGTGTGGTGTACGCCTTGGCAATACCAACAACGCGATCGATGTAACGAGGACCAATTCCCGCCCCGGTGCAGGCGCCGCCAGCAACAGGATTCGAAGACGTTACGAATGGGTACGTGCCGTGATCAAGATCGAGGAACGTGGCCTGCGCGCCCTCAAGCAAAACGTTCTCGCCCGCTTCAAGTGATTCGTGAATGAGATTTACCGAATCGGTGATCATCGGCGCAAGACGCGGTGCGCAAATATTGAGGTATTCGTCAGCGATGGCATCACCATCGAGCGGCAGCTGGTTAAACACCTTCGCAAAAATTGCGTTCTTTTCCTTCAGCGCGACTTCGAGCTTTTGGCGGAAGATTTTTGGATCGAGAAGATCCTGAACACGCAGACCGACTCGCGCCGCCTTGTCGGCATAGGCCGGACCGATACCGCGCTTGGTGGTACCGACTTTGTTCTTGCCAAGACGACGCTCGGTGAGCTTGTCGAGTTCCTGGTGGTACGGGAGGATCAAATGCGCGTTGCCGCTGATCTTGAGCTTTGACGTATCGACGCCCTTGCCTTCGAGCATGTCGAGTTCGGCGATGAGCACGCGTGGGTCGACCACAACGCCATTACCGATAACCGGCGTGATGTGCGGATAGAGGATGCCGCTCGGCACGAGTTGGAGTTTGAACGACTCACCATCGACCACGAGGGTGTGGCCCGCGTTATGTCCACCTTGATAGCGGACGACGAGATGTTGATCACGGGCGAACAGGTCGGTGAACTTGCCCTTCCCCTCGTCACCCCACTGGGTTCCGACGACGACGGTTGCTGGCACGGTGAACTCCTCAATGGCACTGCATGGGAACCGGTAAACACTACCCGCCAAGCCCACGGCCTTACATTCGAATTTCGCTTTGATAGAACTGATTGGAATTCTCTCCAACCGTCTAGAGTTACCCGGTCGTCAACCGGCGTCCGTGGCAGGTGGCCGTGTCTACTGAACCAACGCATCGAATCGGAATCATGGTCGTTGCGTTTAACGCATCGACCACGATTGCCCGAACCCTTGATCGCATCCCCTCCAATATGGAAGGGCTCGCCGCAATCCTCGTGAGTGACGATCACTCAGCCGACGACACTGCTGAGGTTGCAAGCACTTACGCCTCCCGCCGCACCGATCTCCCCATAACTGTCATTCGCCAACCCCGCAATCTCGGCTACGGCGGCAACCAGAAGTTCTGTTACCGATGGGCGATGCGCCACGATCTTGACGCGGTGGTCCTTCTCCACGGTGATGGCCAATACGCTCCCGAACTCCTTCCCGATATGGCTGCGCCGATTATTTCGGGTGAGGCAGACATGGTCAGCGGTTCACGCATGATGAACGCGGGTGCAGCTCGCGACGGCGGAATGCCTCTCTACAAGTACGTCGGCAATCGCATTCTGACCACCTACCAAAACATGATGAGTGGTCTCCAGCTTTCAGAATGGCACTCGGGCTACCGAGCATTTTCGATTCCTGCGCTCGCCCGCGTACCGTTTGACGACAACAGCGACAACTTCGATTTCGATACTGAAGTCCTGTTGCAAATGGCTGCTGCTGGAAATCGGATCACAGAGATCGCTATACCTACCCATTACGGAGACGAAATTTGTTACGTCAACGGATTGGCCTACGCGCGCGACGTTGTGATCGATGTGACGAGAATGCGTCTTGCTCGCATGGGCTTTGGCACCGCAGCACCTGGAACCATTCCGGAGGACTACACGTGGCAAGACGCCCATGGCTCCGACCGACCCGAACTCACCGAACTACTTGCCGCTCGGCCTCCGGGGAACGTACTTGACCTCCGCTGCGGTGGCGGACCATTAACGGGCGAAGCAAAAGCACTCGGCAATACGGTGACGGCGGTCGATCGTGTGGCTACGTCAAGTGTTGAGGAATCTGTCGATCGGCTTGTCATCGCCGACCTTGATGACGGGCTGCCCGAAGAGATTCTGAACTCGGATCAAAAATTTGAGACCGTGGTTGTTGCTGATGTGTTCGAACATATCCGCCACCCCGATCAACTCCTACAGCAGTTACACAAGGTCACTTCACTTGACGCGACCTTGCTCACCAGTTTCCCCAACTTCGGACACTGGTATCCCCGAATCCGCGTCGCACTCGGTAAATTTGATTACGACCGTCGCGGAATTCTCGACAATGACCATGTGCGTTTCTTCACCGCACGCAGTTTCAACCGAATGGTTCACTCCACTGGCTGGGAAACCACCCAGATGACACCCGTCGGTTTCCCGTTCGATGTCATTGACCGCGGTGGGCATCCCGGAGTTGCTCATCGCGTTCGAACGATTCTTGGAAGACTCGACCGATCGCTGTCACGTCGCTGGCCGAACCTGTTCGCGTACCAATACGTCGCAGAACTTCGGTCAACTCCCGAACCGCTTGAGTAAAGATTCGCAAAACGCTGCGGGAGTCTGATCTGACAACCACGTAGCCCCTGGGACGACGTCGATTGCATCGACTGCAAAGGAATAGAAGATCTCGTTGCCGTTCAACGAGACCGAAACAGCTCCAATTGGATTTGGATCGACGATCACATCAAGCGTGATGTCACCTTCGGGGATATCAACTGGCTCTGAAACAATCGTGTCGAAATCAGAGCGAACAAAAACAACTCCCGCCGAGGTTCGCTTCGCGGAAAAGGACCAACCCTCAGAAGAAATAAGCGTGGTCAAATCCGCACCAATCGCTCCAGTGAGTTTGAAGGAATGACCTTCGCCGACCTTGCGTTCGAGGGGTCCCCAGCCGTAACCGTCATTTCGATATGTCGCGCTGCAGTCACCGATAATGGCAATCGTGCCGGCCTCAACTGCATCAACGGAGGGCAACGGACCTTCCGAAATTCTTATGACATTGGGTGGGATTCCCCCAAATAATGAATCATCAAGCGAATACTGAAATTTCGCCATTGCTCGCGCGCCGATTTCCGTCGGAACGATAGAGAAAGCACGGGTCGTTACAGCAAGTCCAAGTTGATTCCAAAAGCCGATCGCAAAAAGAAGTGCAAGTACACCTAGCGCGCTGCGCTTTAACCATTTCGGACGCGTCTGCAAGCCACGCGCACTGCACCAAATGCCGGCGCATGCGAGCACAAGTAACGCAGGAACAAGATCAGCCAAGTAGCGATGTGCGACGTAGGCAATCGTGATTGTGCTGAACGTCGAAACCACCGCAGCTAAAGAAATCACCGACCACTGTCGAGTGCGATCCCGGACCAGTGTCCACCACGCGCCGACCAAAGCAAACGGGATGAACATCGGTGCACCGGTAATAATCGAACCTGAACGATCAACCGTGTCGAACGTGACGTTGCCGTACACCGTTGCTTTTGCGGGCCAATCCACGAAGGGAAACAACCGTTCAAAGGAAATGGCTGTTGGGGAGAAGTAGCGAATGAGGTTCGTTGGTGCAAACTTCAGTCCAAAGAAACTCCCGTTGTTGTCGCTGAGCATTGCTTGTCTGTTCTCGTTGAACTGCGAAAACACCTGAAGGGGAAATGGCACGCTGAATAACGATCCGAACCGAGCCCAGTTTGCGATAGCGAAGGCGATCAGCGGAATCACGGAGGCAACAAGCACGACTAACGCCGTCCTCCAACGATGACGCCACAGGAGAACGAGTCCGAAGATTCCAAGTGCAATGGCTGGACTAAGCCCAGACGACGGTCGACAAGAAACGGCGAACGTTGCAAGTAAAACAGCTTCAATGAGATGACGGCTGGTTGGTTCACGCCACCAACGAAGGACTAAATCAAGACCGGCGAGTCCAGCCGCTGCTCCCCATAACTCGGCCTCGTGATACACGAGTGGACTCGAGGCAAAGAACAGCAGAGGCGTGCCAAGAGTCGCCGACGCCGCAAACGCTGCAAACCACCAAGGCCGACCATCTGGTGCTCCTAGAACAAGTGACTTCGCTTTCTTGAGAAGTCGCGCTGCAGCGAGGCCGAGCACACTCAGCGCCAGCAATTCGCTCAGCAGCGAAAGACGGCGATCAAAGACGTCAGAAACTCCGGACAACGGCAACCGCATGAGCGCCGGTCCAATACCGAAATAGATCTGGGTCTTGCCATCAATTTCAAAGCCCTCGATCCCAGCAACATTTGTGGGCACATCAAGGTGTCCATGCACGAGCGCACGGGCCTGAACGTCATAGAAGTCCGTGGTGTACGGACCTTTGTCGAACAGATGCCACGGCTGAAGACATGTTGCAATCAGCCAGAAGACAACAACGGCAACAAGCGTGCCACCGCGGGCCCACTTGCGTTCGTTCTTTGTCAATCGTCCGGCGTCATCGCTCTCGACAACGTTCTCGAACTTTGCGACCGGTGCCCCCACCAGGCAGACGCTACTGCTGAGAAAGGCGGCGCAGGACCTCGGCGGCATCGCCGAATGGGGCAACCGATTGACGAAGTGGAACCAAATCGCGCCGGTAGGAACGATGAGTCTCTTCGATAGCCACTGACATCTCCACCCGAGACTGAAGGAGCGCCGACTCAAGCGCCGCGATATGAGCTTCGAGCTTAAGAACTTTCTTCACACCAGCGAGATTCAATCCTTCGTCGGTGAGTTCTTGAATACGACGCAAGTGATCGATATCGGCCTGGCTGTAGCGCCGTGAACCACCAGTGGTTCGCGCTGGTTCAAGCAAACCTTTACGCTCGTAGATGCGCAGTGTTTGTGGATGAACGCCTGCGAGTTCGGCGGCTACCGAGATGATGTAGACCGCTCGCATTTGAGCGTTGGAATCGGACATCGGACTCATGTTCAGACCCCCAAGTAGTCGCGTGGAGCGGCAGGAAACGCTGCGGCCATGGCCTCGAGCGCATCACGCTGTTCGTCATTGAGTTTGGTTGGGACATCGACCTGCACCGTGACCAGTAAGTCACCAGTAACTTTCTTTGTTGCAACACCACGACCCTTCACACGAAAAACCTTGCCCGTGGGTGAACCCGCAGGAATCTTGAGTGTGACGGGCTTGCCGTCGAGCGTGGGCACCGTGAGCTTCGTTCCCAGAGTTGCTTCCGCAAACGTCACCGGAACGTTGATAGTGAGATTCTTTCCGTCGCGTCCGAAGATGTCGTCTCGATCGACCTGCACAATCACGTAGAGATCGCCAATCTCACCGCCATTGCGTCCAGCTCCACCGCGGCCTTTCAACTTGATGCGCTGACCATCGTCGACACCCGCTGGGATTCGAACTTTGACTTCGCGTGCCCGCTTTTCGACTCCGACCCCGCGACAGGTTCCACACGGGGACGTAATGACCGAACCCGCACCTCCGCACACCGGACATGGTGAAGAGAACGAGAACATTCCCTGGTTGTCGTCGGCCACACCACGACCTTGACAATGCTGACATGTGGTTGGCGCAGTACCGGGTTTCGCCCCCGAACCGTTACACGTTCCACATGGCAGATCACTGGTGAGGTGGAGCGCTGTTTCCATCCCGGAAACGGCATCGCGAAACGACATTCGCAATTTGGCTTCGAGATCAGAACCCCGTTGCGGAGCGCGCCCTCGGGTTTGTCGGCCGCGTCGACCGCCGCCTCCGCCACCAAACATGCCACCAAGCAGATCGCTGAGGTCGGCGCCTTCATAACCGCCAGCGCCGGGATTGAAACCGGCGCCACTGCGGCCACCACCAAATCCCATTCCACCCATCGGAGCTTGGCGACGAACCTCGTCGTACTCGGCGCGTTTCGTTTCATCGCCAACAACGTCGTAGGCCGCAGAGATTTCCTTGAACTTGTCTTCTGCTGAAGCGTTACCGGGGTTGGCATCGGGATGAAATTCCCGAGCCAACTTCCGGTACGCGCGCGTGATGTCCTTCGGTACTGCCGTTTCCGACACACCGAGGACTTCGTAGTAGTTCTTGTCGAACCACTCGCGCTGTGGAGCCACTTGCTATCCCTTGACCTTCACCATCGCCGGGCGTAACACCCGGGTTTTCCATTGGTACCCAGTGCGGAGCGTTTCGATCACTGTCGGTTCGCCACCGTCACCTTCTTCATGCAGCACTGCATCATGCTGATTCGGATCGAACGGTTCGTCT
>CAMAYJ010000070.1 GCA_945862505.1 Bifidobacterium breve
GTGACGTGCTTACCATCGGCAGTTTCATAGACGTTGTAGAACGGGGCACCGCCGTCGAAAAGGTTGGTGCCGACTGGGCCAGTGTGAAAACCGGTGCGCGTCATTCCGTAGAAGACCTGGAAGATCGACATCACCCCGTCGACCATTGCGGCGTCGATGACCTGACCTTTGCCAGAGCGCTGCGCTTCAAAGAGCGCGCACACCACACCAAACGCGAGATGCAGACCGCCTCCAGCGAAATCTCCAAAGACCTGCAACATCGGAACCGGCGGCATTCCCTCGGTGCCGATGGAACCGATGGCTCCTGTCATCGCTTCGTAATTCAGCGAATGGCCAGCGGTGTGCGAAAGCGGGCCTTCTTGGCCCCAACCGGTAAGTCGGCCATAGACGAGTTTGGGGTTGCAAGCGAAGAGATCATCGGGACCGATACCGAGTCGTTCGCAGACTCCTGGGCGAAAGGCTTCACAGAACACGTCAGCCTTCTCGACGAGCCGCTTGAGTAGAGCCACGCCATCGGGAGATTTGAGGTCGATGGCGATCGATCTGCGGCCACGATCGAATTCGCTGTGGCGCTCAGTCGGCTTGTCACCCGGTGGAACTTCGTGCAGTGGATGGACGCGGATGATGTCTGCGCCCATGTCGGCGAGTTTGAGGGTGCCGTACGGCAACGCCCCAAGCCCAGCGAGTTCGATGATTGTGACGCCTTCGAGTGGTCCCATGACTCCCCCTTTACGAGCGAAGGTGACCCTATCGGTTGGGTGAAATGGCCGGTCAGACGCGTGCCGCGTTTGTCAACTGAGAATTGTGGTGAGGGTGCTTGCGTTGGAGCGATTCGCAGACGAACATCGGCCCCGATGGAACTCACGACACGCGACCGGGCAATCCTCGATTTCGAGCGCAGTTGGTGGCACGAGACTGGACCAAAGGAAACGCTTATTCAAGAGCGCTTCGAGTTGTCGGCCAGTCGTTACTACGAGATCCTCGGTCAATTGCTCGAAAGCCCCGAGGCCTACGACTACGACCCGCTCGGCGTTCGTCGGCTTCGTCGTCTCCGTGACCGCCGTCGCCGGGCTCGTCAAGAGACAGCGCAACAGCAAGCCAGCGAACCGCCTGGCTCCTGAAAATGACCACAGACACCCCCGCCCCCGACGATCACGGTCACGGAACGCGGACCGGTGTCATCATCGTCGTTGTTGCGGTACTCCTTGGGCTGATCCTTCTAACGAAGGGGTACGGCTCGGGTTCTTCTGAGGTATCACCCGCAACTCAGGAATCTTCGAAGGCCGCGATTGTGGTGTCAACCACTACAACGTTGGTTGCAAATCCGCCGGCCAGTGTCAAAGTCAAAGTGGTGAATGCAACCAATGTGCAGGGATTGGCGACCAAGGCGCGCGATCGTTTGCAGGGAGCGGGCTACACGCAGGTGACGGTTGGTGATTCACCGAAGCCACAGGAACGGACGACCGTCTATTACGTTGCCGGTTCCCAAGGCGACGGACAGGCAGTCGCGAAAGCACTTGGCCTGAACCTCGATCAGGTATTGCAGATCCCCGAACCTCCGCCGACGGAACTTGTCGGTGCAACGGTGCTCGTTATGGCTGGCCTCGACCTGAGCTGAGTGGTTCGCTGGCTGACCTGCGAGAGACCCTGCTTCACTTGGGGAATGCGGGTGGTCGTAGCTCCAGACAAGTTCAAGGGAACAGCAGGTGCGTCGGCGCTAGCGTCCGCAATCGGGGCTGCACTCGTTTCTTTGGGACACGAGGTTGAGGTCTTTCCGATGGCCGACGGCGGTGAGGGATTCCTCGAGGCCTTAGGTGGCGCCAATCGCACGACAACAGTGACAGGCCCTCTCGGGAAGTCGGTTGAGGCGGGGTGGCGGTTGGCCAAAGGAACCGCGGTTATCGAAATGGCAACAGCTGCGGGATTGGTGTTGGTCGGCGGACCGGAGGAAAACGATGCGATTGAAGCAAGCACGCGCGGTGTTGGTGAACTGATTGTGTCTGCAGTTGAAGCTGGAGCGCGACGGATCGTTCTTGGTGTGGGTGGATCGGCAACGACCGATGGCGGTCTCGGAGCGTTGAAAGCGATGCATCCGACACAACGGTTTCGGGGCATCGACTTGTTGGTCGCGTGCGATGTGCGCACTCGGTTTGTCGATGCGGCCGAAGTGTTTGCCCCCCAGAAAGGTGCCACCCCATCTCAAGTGGCGCTTTTGCGACGACGACTTGAGCGGCTCGCGCAGGTCTACAAAATGGAAACAGGAGTCGATGTCGCTGAAGTCGATGGTTCGGGAGCCGCTGGCGGTCTTGCTGGGGGTCTGCTCACCATTGGGGCAAAACTCATTAGTGGCTTCGAATTCATCGCCGACGAACTGGGACTTGATGAAGCGATTGAAGGTGCGGACCTCGTCCTCACTGGTGAAGGATTTCTTGACGAAGAGTCGTTCGACGGAAAAGTCGTTGGTGGAGTTGCCGCACTGTGCGCGGAATTCGATGTTCCCTGTTTGGCAATCGTCGGTGAAGTGATTGAACCGTTACCGACGCTGCCAACCGGTTTTACCGTTGTCTCTATGGTCGAACGTTTTGGCCAGGATCGGTCATTCGAAAACCCAATCGATTGTGCGGTTGAACTCGCCCGTGAGTTTGTCGAGAACGAACGGAAAATCTCTTAGAACTTGGAGATCACTTCGTCGGCAAATTTGCCCATTGCTTCAGGAAGTTTCTTTGGGTCCATGGCTAAGGGCGGAACCAGCATTCGGGTGACGCCGAGGTCGGCCAGCATTTTGATGATCTCGACTGTCGGTGCTCCACCAGTGGTGATCTCGATGGCGTCGGGGTCGCGACCTGCTTGCTCGGCCGCCGCGCGCATGACGGGAAGTAGTTCGGGAAGTTTGCGCGGATCGGCAGGGAAGAAGCCATCGCCAAACTTTCCGGCGCGGCGAGCGGCCGGCTTGGAGTGTCCACCAACGACGACAGGAATAGTTCCGTTTGCGGGCTTTGGAAACGAATAGATATCAGTGAACGAACTGTGGGTTCCTTGATAGCTCGCAACTTCGTTGTTCCAGAGTGCGCGCAGTGCATGGATGGAATCATCGGTATGAGCGCCTCGGTCGTCCCAGTCCACGCCAATCGCGTCGAATTCCTCATGCAACCAGCCGACACCAACACCAAGGATGAAACGTCCGCCGGTGAGCATGTCGAGTGTTGCACATTCCTTGGCAAACACCACTGGATTTCGCAGCGGCAGGATCATGACGCCAGTTGCCAACTTCAGAGTCGTCGTATGTGCGCCAACCCACGTGAGCCATACGAGCGGATCGGGCACGGGCGCGGTTTCGTCGCCGGGCATCTTTCCGTCACGTGAGTAGGGGTACTCGCTTTCGTATCCCTTTGGGATGGCGGGGTGTTCAACCGTCCAGACGCTTTCGAAGCCGTTGGCTTCTGCGCACTGACCCATTGTGATGGCGCCTTCAGGTGAGACGTAGGCGCCGGTGTTGGCGAAGATGATTCCGAAATCCATGAGCGAAACGTACGCCAATTCTATGGCGAGTGACGGTTGGGATCAGCCGTTGAGGCGGGGGTGTAGATCGAGGTACGAGGCAACTGTGGCAAGCGCCGGGCGCTCGGCGTAGGAGATCTCTTGGGCATCGAGATCGGGAGGGCTCAGCGTGAATGAGTCAGGAACAAGGCCCGGCTGAATGCGTCGCATAGCAGCCTGCAAAACCTGCGCAGCCATCGGTGACAACTCATGCAGTGGCCGATTTCGATGAACGCGTTCGCCAAGGTCAACCTGAGCGATGGTTTCGGCACCGAACGTGTTGGCAATGTCGATCAACATCGCAATGTCCACCCCATAGCCTTCGACAAAGGGGAGTTGCTCGAGCACCGAGCGACGTCCGCCGTATTCACCAGAGAGCGGTTGCACAATGCCACCGAGTTCGGGGAAACACATTGTGAGGAGCGGTCGTGCAACAAGTTCAGTCACGCGACCGCCGCCGCGTACGTGACCGTCAACAGGTCGCTCGTAGAAACCTTTGACAAAACCGATCGAAGGATCGGTAAGGAGTGGTCCGAGAAGTCCGGAGATAAAGCGAGTGCTGAAATCACGCACGTCGGCATCGCACCACACAACAACGTCACCATTTGACGCGAACAACGACTTCCACAACGCTTCGCCTTTGCCGTGACCGCGCCCGAACTCAACTAACACCTGCGATGCATCAATTACCTTTGCGCCGGCCGAACGTGCTTCCTCGGCTGTGCGGTCCGTCGAGTGATCATCGACCACGATGATTTCGTCGACGAGCGGGCGAGTCTCAATCAACTTTGTGCGAATGCGTTCGACGATCTGGCCAACCGTGGCCTCTTCGTTTCGGGCGGGGATACACACCGACACCGTGGTGGCGCCCTTGACCCCGATGAGTTCATCAAGGTCGAACGCGCTGGCGACGTGGGTGCGGGGAGAGCTCACCTCTCCATCGTTGGCGAGACGGGCCTCGGGGGCAAGGCCGATCGAGAACTTTGGCCAATAGGTGCCAGATGGCGATCGGTCGCTAGGATTGCCTTCGTTCGATACCGACGTCCGAGGTTTCTGTCATGAGCGTTTCCGTCCGAGTTCCCCCCGTCTTCCGTCCACTGACATCTGGTGAGTCGACCGTGTCGGTCGAGGGCGCCACGGTTGCGCAGGTCCTGGCCAGCCTCGATGCGGCCTATCCAGGCTTCTCGTCCAAGCTTCTGTCTGACGACGGAAGCCTTGTCCGCTACGTCAACCTGTTCGTCGACGACGACGATGTCCGCTTTTTGGAGGGCCTCGACACCGTCGTGCCCGATGGCGTCACCGTTTCGATCATGCAGGCCGTGGCCGGCGGGGCCTGAGCCCCTCCCTTGGGTCTGCCCCGGTCTGACCGGGGACTTTGCCTCTCAGGTTGCGGTTCGGGGCTGACGGTGGTTTCCTGTTAGCAGTCTCTGACCGAGAGTGCTAACGCCAGCGCGCGGGTACTGCGGCAGAAAACCCCCTGGGTCCGATCCCATCGGGCCACATCAGCAACTTGAGAGGAATCAACGATGGCCAAGATCATCGAATTCGACGAGACCGCACGACGTGGCCTCGAACGCGGCATGAACCAGCTCGCCGACGCAGTGCGCGTCACCCTCGGCCCGAAGGGTCGCAACGTGGTGCTCGACAAGAAGTGGGGCGCTCCCACCATCACCAATGACGGTGTGTCGATCGCCAAGGAAATCGAACTCGAAGATCCCTTCGAGCGCATCGGCGCCGAACTGGTCAAAGAGGTTGCCAAGAGGACTGACAGCGTTGCCGGTGACGGCACCACCACCGCCACTGTTCTTGCGTGGTCGATGGTCGGCGCTGGTCTGCGCAACGTTGCTGCAGGGGCCAACCCGATGTCTCTGAAGAGGGGCATCGAAGCCGCCGTTGCCGCAGCAGTCGAGGGCATCCACGCTGTCGCTGTTGAGGTTGACGACAAAAGCCAGATCGCACAGGTTGCTGGAATCTCCGCCGCCGATCCAGAAATTGGTTCGATGATCGCTGAAGCCATCGACAAGGTCGGCAAAGACGGCGTCATCACTGTTGAAGAGTCCAACACCTTCGGTATGGAAATGGATCTCGTCGAAGGTATGCGTTTCGACAAGGGCTACATCTCGCCCTACTTCGTGACCGACACCGATCGCATGGAAGCTGTGCTTGAGAATCCCTACATCCTGTTCGTGGGTTCAAAGATCACTGCTGTTCGTGATCTTGTGCCAGTTCTTGAAAAGGTCATGCAGTCTTCACGTCCGCTTGTGATCATTGCTGAAGACATCGAAGGCGAAGCGCTCGCAACACTCGTTGTGAACAAGATCCGTGGCACCTTCAACTCCGTTGCCGTGAAGGCCCCGGGCTTCGGTGACCGTCGCAAGGCAATGATGCAGGACATCGCAATCCTCACCGGTGGTCAGGTCATTACTGAAGACATCGGGCTCAAGGTTGAGAACGCCACAGTTGACCTTCTCGGTCAGGCTCGCAAAGTCGTCATCTCCAAGGATGAAACCACCGTTATCGAAGGTGCGGGCGAAGACGCAGATATCACTGCTCGCATTGCGCAGATCAAGGCAGAAATTGAGCGCACCGATTCCGACTACGACAGCGAAAAGCTCCAGGAACGTCTGGCCAAGCTTTCCGGTGGTGTTGCAGTGCTCAAGGTCGGCGCCGCTACTGAAGTTGAACTGAAGGAAAAGAAGCACCGCATCGAAGACGCGGTCAGCACCACCAAGGCCGCCATTGAAGAAGGCGTCGTTGCTGGTGGTGGTGTCACGCTGCTTCGCATTCAGGCCAAGGTGCTTGAGCTGGCCAAGACGCTCGATGCCGACGAAGCAACTGGTGCTCTGATCGTTGCGCACGCGCTCGAAGAACCCATCAAGCAGATCGCAATCAATGCTGGTCTCGAAGGTGGAGTCGTCGTCGAAAAGGTGCGTTCGATGAAGGGCGCATCCGAGGGCCTCAATGCCGCAACGGGCGACTACGAAGACCTCGTCAAGGCCGGCATCATCGATGCCGCCAAGGTGACCCGCTCGGCTCTGCAGAATGCAGCATCGATCGCGGCGCTGTTCCTCACCACCGAAGCTGTCATTGCTGACAAGCCTGAGGGTGCTGGCGGCGGCATGCCCGATATGGGCGATTTCTGATCGCTTCTTGAATCACAATCTGGAAACGGACGTCCTTCGGGGCGTCCGTTTCGCGTGCAGGTACCGTGTGGCCATGACTCGTCGACGATCCGAACGCGTGCTGGCTCGGCGCTTGGGTGATGGCGGTCGTACCGATGAAGGCCGCCGACCCGAAGAGTTGATTGTCGAAGAGCCCCTCGAGGTACGTCTCGACGGAACGATCGTTGCGACCACGATGCGCACGCCAGGTCACGATTTCGAACTTGCGGCCGGCTTGTGCTTCACCGATGGGTTATTGGGTGGCGCGGCGATCGAGACCTGTCGCTATTGCGCAACAGGAAGCGCGGTCGAGACCGAATTCAATGTTGTGAGTATCGACACCGGTGGATTGGCGCCGCCACCGACGCCTCGCCTTTCGACGACTTCCTCGTCGTGTGGCATTTGTGGTTCAACGCAGATCGACGAACTTTCCAGTCGTCTGAGCCCGTTGCCGACCTATGCGCCGTGGTCGACAGAACTCATGCTTGGGATCGTTGACCAGGTTCGCGCCGATCAAGAACTCTTCGCGAGCACCGGTGGTGTACACGCTGCCGCAGCATTTGATCGTGAAGGAAACATCTTGGTTCTTCGAGAAGACATAGGTCGTCACAACGCTGTCGACAAAGTGGTCGGAAACTTATTGCTTGAGTCGCGCCTTCCTGCGACCGGGCACGCGTTGTTTGTGAGCGGTCGGGCGTCATTTGAAATTGTGCAGAAGGCGTGGGCGGCCGGCTTCGAGGCGATGATTGCTGTCTCTGCCCCTTCAGCGCTCGCAGTTGAAACTGCAACCGTTGCGGGCATGACGTTGATGGGTTTTGTACGAGATGGTGCATGCAATCTTTATTGCGAACCAGAGGTGAGTGATCAGTGAAGCGTATTAATCCAAAGTTCTGGGTGAGTCCTCGCCCGAATGGCATTGGGCTCCAGAAGCCCTTCCATTACGTCGAGATGGCGAAACTGGCTTGGAACAACAAACGTCATGGTCGGTACGCGTGGAAACTTCTCACCCAGGGTGTGTGCGACGGTTGCGCGCTTGGTGTCGCCGGCTTACATGACTGGACGATGGACGACATCCATCTCTGTCTCACTCGCCTTCGACTTCTTGAAATGAATTGTGCCGACCCAATCAAGGACTCAGTGTTCAACGATGCTCCGAGTTTGCGACTGAAGTCAGGGCAAGAACTGCGAGCGCTGGGGCGTCTTGCCCATCCCATGCGTCGCCGGCGGGGTGAGCGTGGATTCACGCGGATCACTTGGGACGAAGCCCTCGATGCTGTTTCCGATCGCTTACGCGAGACCGACCCCGATCGAGTGGGCGTCTTCCTCACGAGCCGCGGCATCACTAACGAGACCTATTACGTCGCCGGCAAAGCGGCGCGTGCAATGGGCATCGCGAATGTCGACTCTGCCGCGCGCATCTGCCATGCGCCATCGACTACTGCGCTCAAGTCAACCGTTGGCATAGCGGCAACAACTTGTTCGCTCTCCGATGTGATCTCTACCGATCTCTTGATTATCTGGGGTGCAAACCCGGCCAACAATCAACCGGTCTTCATGAAATATCTCTACAAAGCCCGTATGTCGGGAACTCGTGTTGTGGTGATCAACCCATTCCTCGAACCCGGCCTCGAGCATTACTGGGTTCCATCGACGGTTGAATCGACGCTCTTCGGCACGAAGATGTGCGACCTGCACGTGCCAGTCCGCCCGGGCGGCGATGTCGCGTTTGCCGACGCGGCGCTCAAGCGTTTGATCGAGCGTGACGCAGTCGATCACGAGTTCATCGAGGAGCACACCAATCATTGGGAAAACATCGTCGAGCATCTTGGATCGGTCACCTATGACGAGCTGCTTTCCGATGCCGGTCTCACCATGGCCCAACTCGATGCGTTCGTCGATGAATACGCAGCGGCGAGTTCGGCGATCCTTCTTTGGTCGATGGGAATTACGCAGCACAAACACGCGGGCGAAGGCGTTCGCGGCATTGTGAATCTTGCTCTTTCTCGCGGCAATGTTGGCCGCGATGGTGCAGGGCTCATGCCGCTTCGGGGTCATAGCGGCGTGCAAGGCGGTGCCGAGATGGGCGCTTATGCCACAGCGTTACCTGGCGGCCTTGAACCGAACGCAACGAATGCGGCATTGCTTGCAACGAAGTGGGGATTCGACGTTCCTGCCCATGCCGGCCTCACTGCAGCAGAAATGCCGGAGGCAGCAATGGCCGGTGAACTCGATGTGCTCTGGATGTCCGGCGGAAATTTCCTCGAGTCGCTTCCCGATCCGCGTGCTGTCGAACTCTCACTTGAGAAGGTGCCATTGCGCGTGCATCAAGACATTGTGTTGAGTTCGCAGATGCTTATTCCGGGTGACGATGTCATTGTTCTGCCTGTAAACACTCGTTACGAACAAGAAGGTGGCGGAACGGAAACCACGACCGAACGACGCGTTGTGTTTTCACCTGAGATCCCTCGGGTTGTCGGCGAAGCAAAAAGTGAATGGCGACTGTTTGCCGAGATCGTGGCGCGCGTGAAGCCTGAATTGGCTGACGCGTTCAAGTGGACCGACAACCAACACCTCCGCCAAGAAATCGCGCGAGTCGTACCGGCCTATGCCGGGATCGAAACACTCGCCGCAACTGGCGATCAGGTGCAATGGGGTGGGCCACACCTTTGCCAAGGCGGAGAATTCCCAACCGCCGATGGCCGTGGTCGTTTCAGTGTGTTGGCGCGCCCAACAATCGATCTTCCCGATGGCATGTTCATGGTGTCCACGCGCCGCGGCAAGCAGTTCAACACCATGGTGCAGAGCGAACGTGACCCCTTTACCGGCACCGATCGCGATGCGATCTTTATTGATTCCGCCGATGCCTCAGCTCTTGGGTTCCTCGACGGCGATCTGGTGACACTCCGATCCGAGACCGGCGAGTTCACTGGACGTCTCCATGCCACTCGCTTGGCCCGGCGTTCGTTGCAGGTGTATTGGCCGGAAGGAAATGTCCTCATCCCCTCGGGCCCCGAGCACCGGGAAGGCGCTTCCCGGGTGCCTGACTACAACGCCGTTGTCACGCTTGCGCCTGC
>CAMAYJ010000071.1 GCA_945862505.1 Bifidobacterium breve
TTGCCGGGCCAGTGCGGCATTGTGCTCGGTCACGGCAAGCGCATCGTTGCTGCCGAGATCTTTGCTACTCCCGAATTGCTTGCCGCAAATTGGGAAGCACTGATTCGTGCAGCATTACTTGATGCACCAGAACGCATCGAAGGCAGTCCCTCGGTGTCTCGTGCATTGCGATTCGTTACTCGCATCGGCACTGCACGCGGAACAAGTTCACCTGGCGTCGGTCTCGGTGAAGAGCTGCACATGGAAACCACTCGCATGGTGGCCCAAGCGCTCACGCTTGACGGTGCCGTTGTGCACGCAAGCGCATTCGCCCTCGCTGCCTAATTCAGGCTTCGAGGCACTATGGCGGGAGCCAGGCGGGCCGTCCCCGGCGGAATGGGGGCGGCCCGTTCCCGTTTTCACAAATACCCTGAACGTTTGGCGATCATGCGCACGAAGTCGGCGAGGTACTCATCGACCATTTCCTCGGGATAGGCCAAGTAATAAGCACGCACTGTTTCTTCAGCCGATCCAAACGCCGCGTATGCCCAAAGTTGTTCAAGATCTTCTAGATCGCGATCTCGAGCTGCGTGAAGCTTCATAAGAAAGAGATCACGCATCGAGACACCGAGCACAACCAATTGATTGGTAGCGAACTGTATCTCGCAGGTCGCCAGGTCGAACGTGGCCGGCGTAAACGATTGAGCTTTGTTGTTTAACCACGACGGGTCTAGATCTCGAAGCCGCGCAACTTTCATTGCCGCTTCACGAACCTCGAGGCTCAATCTGCTGATCGAGTCGATATCAGTGGTCGCAGAGCGAATCCCTCGCAGTGCAAGTAATGCTCCACCCGTAATCACGACTACCTGCGGACTTATCGATTGTGGAAGCCGTTCAGCGAGTTCATCAAACAGTGCACGAATCGCAGTGGCATCAAGTTCCACAGCACCCCGTTAACGATTAGCGAGTTCTCCAAAGGCTGTCGGCAGTGAGGAAAATGTTTCGAGCAGCGAGTTGGGGCGGAGTCGTTTCTCGCGCCCGCTTCTGCAATCTTGGCGTTCCTGGGGAGATCCATTCAGAGTCGTCCGGCCTAACTCTCCTGGCCCACTTCGGTCGAGGCAGGTCACCATCGTCCCGAATCTTTTCTGCGATACCGGCTAAGAGGTTGTCGATCATTGGTGATCCGCTCGGCAAAGGTGCTCTCGACGTCGAAGGAGCACTCCACGCGGGATGACGATGCAACTGATCGAGAAACGCTCGGAACGCTGTCCACTGGGGCCGGGGTCGGTCATCTGCATCGAGCCGCCACTCTGCGACAAGGTCACCGATTGACGGAATCGACTGCTCCTCTAACGCGTATGAGAGTCGATGCCCTGTGACTTCGAGGAGATTCGAAAGCATTCCGGTTGTTGGGTCGACCTCACCGCTTTCAATTCGAACAATCGTCGACGCAGCAACACCTGCGCATCCCGCGAGATCACGGATCGTTATTCCTGCCGAAGTTCGAGCGTTCCGAAGGATCTCTGCTGGTGCGGCCATGATGTAAGCATAAATGCGCACATCTTGTGTGACAACTCCAATGAGTTGAACTCAGCGAGTCGGATCATCAGGAGTCTTTCGACCGAGGGCTTTCTGAATTCGATCGACTCGACGGCCAATGTCCGAACGGCGCACGGGGTCATCGATTCGACCCAGGCGCTGTCCTGACCCCCCGACAATTGGTTCTCTAGATAGGCGAAATTCGCCCCAAGCGCACATTCCGCCACACTTCGTGCGTTACCTCTGTAGCGCGACCTCACTGGTCTGCGAACGAAAGGGGTCTTATGCCTTCCACTACTGCCATCATCGCCATCGGTTCGATGCACCCCAACGACGGGTGCATCAACGCCAGTCACATCGCCCAACTGCACGAGGGCAACCGTGCCGCATGGACACTCCACGATCTCAGCGAGCACCCAACTGCGCAACGCATCTGGAGGCCCGAGTCTCCTGACCTCATCGCCCAGACCTTGATCATCGAGATCCTTCCGCTCTGCGAGGGCACGGCCATTTCCGCCACCATCTTCAGTGGCAGTTCGCTGCGGGCCGAACACCTGCAAGCGCTCACCGATCGCGATGTCGAAATCAGCCGACCAACCTGGTCGCGCATTTACAGCTCGTGGTCGAACGACTGGACCGTCGTCGATAACGAGCGCTGATTTCGCTCATTGCGGAGGACCGCTGTCTCACCCGAGTGCTCCGATAGCAACACGGCACTCGATGCCGTTCGCTCTTCCCCGGCCCAAACCACGCAACGAGGAGCTGTCTATGAAACCGGAATCGCAAGCTGGAACTGGTCGTCACGGGTCTGACGTACCTTACGTACTTGACGTACTCCATAGCGGCAGTAGCCTTGAGGACATGATCGTTCGCCACTTCCCTTCGTATTCCGAGGCCCGGGCCAATCTCCGTGGTGTGCTCGACGCCGCCAACACCGGCGTCGTCACCACCCTCGAGCGCGACCACACCCGCTTCGCAGTGGTCGACGGCGAACTTCTTCGTTCGCAACTGAGCGCACTTCGTCCCGCCGGCGCAGTCGTCACTGCCGAAGGCGGAGGTTGGTCAGCATTCCTTCCTGGGCTTCCCATCTCTGGTGAGGGCGAAAACCTCGACGCGGCCATCGACGATCTCATCGATGCATTGCGCGACTACGCGGCGGACTGGAACGACCGTCTGCATGTCGCAGTCAACCACCAAGCGAACTGGGCAGTTGCGGCGTTGGTGGAATTGAGTACCGACGAACAATTGCGCTCCTGGTTACTTACGTTCGACTCCATCACCGAACAATGAATCGCCGCGCCGCTACTCGGCGCGAACACGTTCGCTTCTGTGAAGTCGAAGGTTGGCGGCAGGTGCAGAGCGCTCGTGATCGCACGAACAAACACCACATCACCTTTGAACTTCCACTCGATGACGGACGCATCCTGCGCACTCGCATCTCACGACCACCGAATAACGAGACCTACGGCAAAGCATTGTGGGCGCACATCCTTCGCGATCAACTCTGTGTCACTCAGGGTGAATTCTGGAAGTGCGTCGACGACAGCGAAGTTCCTGTTCGATCTTCGTCTATGGCGTTACCGCCGCCAGCGGCGCTTCCCGCCGGACTCGCCCACCAATTGGTGCATGTTCTTGCGTTGTCTTCAAAGGAAATAGCCGCTCTTTCACTCGACGACGCAATTGCGCTGATGAACGAACACTGGTCACAACAATCTGACTGAACCAACACGTAAGGAGTCGCCCATGCAACTGAACAACCTTCTGAATCCCCATCTGTATTTCGCCTACGGATCGAATCTTGATCCCGAGCAAATGGACTGGCGCTGCCCCGATGCCATCGCACTCGGTGCCGCCCGTCTCGAGGACTGGGCCTGGCGAATTGGCGGCCGCGGCTATGCCACCGTCTCCCCCTCACCGGGTGCCCAGGTTTGGGGCGGCGTCTGGAATGTGTCCGATTCCGACCTCGCCCGCCTCGATCGCTACGAAGGCGTGGCCGGCGGGCTGTATCGCCGGGAATTCGTGACCGTTATGGCCGAAGACCTGCCCGTCGAGTTACTCCTCTATATAGAGAACTACAACGACCACGGATTGCCCCGGCCCGACTACCTCGAGCGCATCATCGCCGGGGCCCGGTGGTTCGACCTTCCCCAGTCCTGGATTGACGATCTGGCTGCCGTCCCCGTGTGACGTAGTGCATTGTTCAGTAACGTACGCAGTCACCCTTCGTGGAATGAGACCCCTTTGACTGCTCGACGCATTCTTCTCCCCTTCGCAGCGCTGGCCCTTGTCGCCGCAGCGTTCGCGCTCCCGTTTGGATCGTCATCGAACTCCAATGCAAACGCGGTAACCGCTCCCGCCGAACCCGTTACCGCCTTCACGATCATGGACGACGGTCAAGGTCTGTGTGATCTGTACACAATCGATCTTGCGACCGGCGCACTCACCGATCTGCCCGCCCCTTCTTCGGAAGCCGCATGCGCCGATGATCTCGCTGTCGCACCCAACGGCACCGTGTATGGCATCGCCGGATACCAGTTCTTCAGTGTCGATTCAGTCAGCTCCGCAGTTGACTCATTCGTTGGCGCGGAACTCATCACGTTTTCTGCAGATGGAACACCGAGTGGTCTCTCACTTACCGTCGACGGATTCCCCACCAGCGGCATTAGTGGCGGAAGCATCGCCGTCGATGCAGCGGGAATCGTCTACGTCATCGCAATCAATGAAACCACCTGTGACCCACGTCTTACTGCTCCGGGGAGCTTCGATCCGTCCGACACTTTCGCGTTCAGCTGCTTGTACACAGTGAATCTCTCCACTGGCGAACTCACGCAGGTTGGTGACGGGTTCTCGCCGAATAGGAGCGTTTTCGGTCTCACTTCATGTGCATCGAACATGTGGTCATTGATGCCTGGTCTCCTACCCTTGAGCGTTGATCAATCGCCGGCCTCATTCGGGATCCCTTGGGCTTCCATTGATCCGACCACTGCGGTCGCAACCGAAGCAGGCATCAGCACGCAATTCCTCGGATTCGACTGCGTGGCCACCGGCAACACGGTCTACGCGATGTCGACAGGCGGTTTCGGACCAACTGCAAACGACATCTCACCATCGGCGCCGGCCGGTGCCGACCTCGGCACAGTTGATCCGACATCAGGGGTCTTCACTGAGACCGTCGCCATGAGCACCCCCACCGGCTACATCTCTCCGTTGGCGTTCGCAGTGCTTCCGATCCCGGTTGAACCAGAGCCAGAACCCGCGCCGCTCGCACCGAACTTCACGCACTGAGGTTCCGCAGCCGTCTCAGCGAAGTTCTAACCAGACGCGTACGTTGTCGCCATGACTTCTGCCGCTGAGTTCACCGACCGATTCCTGCTCACCGATCAGGTCGCCATCATCACCGGTGCCGGCAAAGGCATCGGCGCGGCAATCGCCACCACCTTTGCTGCTGCCGGGGCCGACGTTGTCCTCACCGCTCGCACCGAAGAAGACCTCGAAGCCGTTGCTGCCGATGTCCGAGCGCTCGGCCGCCGAGCACTCGTGCTTCCCGGCAACGTGAACGACCTCAGCGAACTCGCCAACATCGTCGATCGCACCGTTGCCGAGTTCGGTCGCCTCGACATTGTCGTGAATAACGCCGGCGGCTCGGTCTCCAAGCCCTATCTCGAAACGTCTGTCGACCAGATCGAAAAGTCGTTCCACTTCAATGTGTCGGTTCCATTCGAGCTTGTGCGCCTCGCCACGCCTCACTTGCTGCAGAGCGAGAATGCCTGTGTGGTCAACATCAGTTCGGTTGCTGGCCAGCACGCTCTGCGCGGTTCGTTCACTCACAGCCTCACGAAGAACTCGAAGTCTCACCTCACCAAGTTGATGGCCGCGGAACTTGCGCCTCGAATTCGTGTCAATGCTGTGCTTCCTGGCGCAATCGAAACCGATGCGCTCGCGATGTACCTCTCAACCCGAGGCGCCGAAATTCGCGACACCATGCACGCCAACACACTCATGCGTCGCAACGGAACGCCACAAGACATCGCCGACGCGGTGTTGTTTCTTGCGTCACCCGCTGCGTGTTGGATCACCGGCAAGTTGCTCGAAGTCGACGGCGGTGCCGCCGAGAATCTTGTTCCCAAAGCGATGCCCGACCTCGAGCCGTAAGTCAGCACGCGTCCGCACTCCAACTGAAAGACTCGCCTCATGACTGAACTCTTCCCCGCCTACGACGCCACCCGAACTCGCATGCTCGAACTTGCACGCACTGCGGGGCCCGAGGCACTCGGCGCCACTGTGCCGGCCTGTCCCGACTGGACGGCACTGCAACTCATCACCCATTGCGTTTCAATGCCCGCTGCGCTCGGCGCTGGCGATTATCCCACTGGTGATCTCAACGAGTGGATCGACAAGATCCTCACCGACCGCGCTGGTTCATCTGTTGATGCACTTGCCGAAGAATGGGTCGGCGCCAACGACACCATTGCCGGGATGGTCAACGGTGGCGGCGCAATGTTGTTCGATGATCTCGTTGTGCACGAACACGATTTACGCGGCGCACTTGGTGTTCCCGACCATTCCGCACTTGACGCCTCAATCATGGTGCCAAGCAGCTTGGCCTCGTGTGTTGCTGCGCTCGAAGAGGCTGGTCTCGGCAGTATCGAGGTTCGCAGCGCCGAGGGAACCTGGCGTTCGCACGATGCCGAACCCGGATGGATACTTGAGATCAGCCCCTGGGAAGCGGTGCGCGTTCTCTACAGCCGCCGCACCGCCGACGAACTTCGTGCTCTTGGCGGCAGCGACACCATCGAGGCCTACATCGCCCTTCTCGACGCGCATCTTCCTCTTCCAATCGTCTCGCTGAACGAGGCGTAACCACAGTTCACCTGAAGTTCGCTTCAACGCAATTGCGGCAGCACTGCACGACTGACCTTGCTACCGTCACTCAGACCACTGAGAGACACGAGGCCTGCCATGACCGTCACCGCTTGGGATGACTATCCCGTTCATCAGTCATCTGACTGGATCGCGCATGTTGCCACCAGCGATCGCAACTTCTACGACCGCTACTACTTCAACGTGCTCGACACACAAGGCCGCTTCATGGTCGTGATGGGTCTCGGTCAGTACCCGAACCTCGGCACCACCGACGCGTTCGCTACGGTGCGCGTTGGCGAAAAGCAACATGTGGTGCGCGCCTCAAAGCCGCTCGTTGATCGTTCCGATATTTCGGTTGGCCCACTTCGCATTGAAGTGATCGAACCGCTCAAGCGTCTGCGCTTTGTTGTCGAACCCAACGAGCACAACGTTTCTCTTGATCTCACTTGGGAAGGGTTCGGCCCCGCCATTCCCGAACCCAACCAGTTCATTCGAAACGGAACCCGCATCACGTTCGATACGCAGCGTCTTGCACAGATGGGTTCGTGGACGGGCACGATCACCGTCGCCGGCGAAGTCATTGATGTGAAGCCCGAAACCACGTGGGGTTCTCGTGATCGTTCCTGGGGTGTCCGCCCAATTGGCGAGCGCGAGCCCGAAGGCATTTACCGCGACACCTTCAAGCCCGGCGGCATGTGGAGTTATTTCCCCATGCGCTTTGAAGATCACTGCATCTATTACATCTGTTCTGAAGGCGCCGATGGCTCACGCAGTCTCGAACAGGCCGAGCGCGTGTGGCTTGATGGTCGCGTTGAACAACTTGGTCGCACCGAACACGCCCACGAATTCGAACCGGGCATTCGTTTGCTCACCGGTTCGACAATTTCGTTCCCCGATTCGGGCATCGACATTCGGTGCACGCCGCTACTCGCAAACTTCCTTGCCGTTGGTACTGGTTACGGCCTCGAACCCGACTGGCGTCACGGCATGTACCAGGGCCCCGACGTCGTTGTGCAGGGAATCACCTACGAGGTTCCGGAAATTCGCCAGCTCGGCGCGTATGCCGTTGTCGATCACGCCGCTCGCTTCGAATACGACGGCCATGTTGGCTACGGCCTCTACGAACACTCCTTCTCCGGCGCAATGCCGAAGTACGGGCTGGAGTAATTCGCCGATAGCGTCAGCGTCTGTTCCCCCACGCTTTCGGAGTTCCGATGACTGCTGACCTGTTCGCCCTCAACGCCGACGCGCAAGATCTGCTCTTCCGCGAGGCGCATACCGCAAAGAAGTTCACCGATGAACCGGTGACCGACGAGCAGGTGGCCGCCATTTACGACCTCATCAAGTGGGGTCCGACGATGACGAACTCTCAGCCAATGCGAATCGTGCTGGCGCGTTCAGAAGACGCTCGAGCGCGAGTTGTCGGTCACATGCTTCCCAACAATGCTGAGAAAACTGCGAATGCTCCGCTTATCGCTGTGCTCGCGGCCGACATGAAGTTCAATCGCCATATCGAGCGCATCTTCCCCGATGCTCCCTTCATGGCTCAGATGTATGAGAAGGACGACTTCCGCGAACCCATCGCCGATAGCCAGGCGTGGATGCAGGCCGGCTATTTCGTGATGGGCATTCGCGCCATCGGCCTCGACGCGTGCCCCATGCTCGGCCTCGACCGCCCTGCCCTCGATGCTGACCTGTTCGCCGACTCAGACCTGAAGTGCATCTGCGTGGTGTTGATCGGTAAGCCCTCCGAGGACGCCTACGGTCCGCGCCTTCCCCGTCTGAACTACGACGAGGTCGTCAGCGTTCTTTGATCAGCGAGCACGCACTTCGAACCGGTCCTAGCGTGAAGACACAGGTTTGGGGAGGAACAAATGGCTGCTGAACAATCGACATCACTCGCTGGTCAGGTCGCGATCGTGACCGGCTCTGGCCGCGGCATCGGCCGGGCAATTGCTCTTGCCTATGCCAACGCGGGCGCACAGGTTGTGATCACGGCTCGAAGCCAAGATCAGATCGATTCGGTTTGTGACGAAATCTCGGCAGCCGGCGGAACGGCCATTGCTGTTCGAGCTGATGTCACCAATCGCGCCGATGTCGTTGCCCTTATTGCGCAAACGCTGGAAGCCTTCGGGCGACTCGACATTGTCGTCGCCAACGCCGGCGCAACATCGCCCGAACATTCCGTGTCGCCAATTGATGACTTCGCCTATGTCGTTGATGTGAACCTCACAAGCGTTCAACATCTCGCTCTGACCTGCGAACCTCATTTGCGGGAACGGGGCGGAAAGTTCATCGTGATGGGTTCAGGTGCAGGCCGTCGTCCATTCAAAGGTGGGGCTAGCTATTCCGTTTCGAAGGCGGCGGTTTCGATGTTGGTGCGCTGCCTTGCGGTGGAGTGGCGAGAATCAGCGATCGCCGTAAACGAAATCGTTCCTGGTCCGGTGCATACCGAAATGGCCGCGAAAATTCTTGATGTGCCCAACATTGATACGGCGATTCGTATGGACTGGCACAAGACGCCAGACGATGTCACGCCGCTTGCTCTGTTCCTGGCTCAACAACCAAACAACGGACCAAGCGGTCAGGTATTCAGTCTTTTAGGACGCGATCTGTAGATCTGCTGCTCGAAGGTTTACGCGATCGGAGCTTGCAACAACGACGCCAGGCCCGATACCCGGACCGACGGGTTGTTGATTGCGTTGGCCAGTGCGTCGGCTGAGCCAATGATGACCGCGCTGCCGCCTGCTCGAGTGAGGCCGGTGTAGAGAAGTTCGCGAGTGAGTAGCGGCGAGCCTTCGTTCGGCAGCATCAGCACCACAAGCTCTTTGTATTCCGATCCCTGGCTCTTGTGCACCGTCATGGCAAAGGCCCGCTCAACCGGCGGCAGATCAACCGTCGAGATGTAACGGGGCTCATCGTTGGTGCCGAAGCACACTTTGGGACCGTCTTCAGTTTCAACGACGACACCAATGTCGCCATTGACAAGACCAACACGCGGCGAGTTCACCGTGACGAGCAACGCACGGCCAGGAACCATCAG
>CAMAYJ010000072.1 GCA_945862505.1 Bifidobacterium breve
GCCCAAGCCGATTGATCTCTTTGCACCGATGAGCAGTTTCCGGCTCACAAAACTGGTCAGACTGCTAGAACTGAGTTCATTCTTGCTTTGGCAACATGGGGCTTGGGCTGTTGAGCAAGTGCTGGCTGGAAAGACGACGGGTGGGGACACGATGGCTAGTGCGGCAAAGAACTTCACTGTTGACCGACTGACGAGTTCCATAGGTGCTCGTATCGAGGGCATTGATCCTCGTGACATCGACAGCGAACTCGCCACGAGACTTCGTGAAGAACTCGGACGTCACGGTGTACTGGTCTTTCATGCCCCGGACATGACCGCCGACGAGCAATGTGCCTTTACTGCTCAGTTCGGATCACCGATGGGCCACCCGGTGAAGGAATTCTTGGTTGGCGGTCCCGATGATTCGATCTCTGTCGTTGAAAACGACGCAGAGAAACCCCCGCAGGATGATCAGGATTTCCATACGGACTACTCGTTCAACGGCGAGATCCCAGACCTCGCGGTTCTGCGCCCAGAAATTCTTCCAACGAATGGAGGCGACACGATTTGGTCATCGACTGCGGCTGCGTATCGACTTCTTTCCGATTCTTACCGCCAGATACTTGGACGCATGAACGGAGTTCACGATGCCGGTGAACGGTTCTGGTTCGAGATGGATCGCATGCTCGGATCAGAACAGGCCACAAAAGCGCGCAATGCGTTTCCTCCGGTGATGCACCCAGTTATCACGGCCCACCCGGTAACGGGGGAGCCGCTTCTGTTTGTGAATCCTGGTTACACCGTTTCCATTGACTGTCTTACCGCTCCAGAGAGTCGGTCAATGTTGCAGATGCTGTTCGAACTGCTCAACGATTCCTCGCTCCACTATCGCCATCGCTGGCATGAAGGCGATCTTGTGATGTGGGATGAACATGCCACGGTGCATCGGGGTCCATCGGACTTCCACCCCGAGCACCGAAAGCTCACGCGGGTTACCGCGAATCGCCGAGCACCACGTTCGTTTGTACCTGCCTGATTACGAATCAGAACGGGCGATGGCTCGTTCGTCAGTGCCCAGGTACGAAGCAATTACGGCAGGATTATTACGGATTGACGTTGGGTCGCCTTCGGCAATGACACAACCAGCCTCAAGGCAGTAGATCCGGTCAGAGATCGACATGACCATTGGCATGTCGTGCTCAATCACAAGAATGGAAGCGCCAAGCTCTTTACGAATCGACTCGATGAGCGGCCCAAATGCTTCTGTTTCTTTCTGGGCCACACCAGCGGTGGGCTCATCGAGAAGAAGCAATTCACTATCGAGGGCAAGCAACGCACCCAGTTCGACGATGCGTCGAGTACCAGTGGAGAGTTCGCCCAGGAGGGCATCGGAGTAACGAGAAAGTCCGAGGTAGCCGATGATCTCGTTGGCCTGCTTGTGCTTGCGCTTCTCGCGTTGGGGTGAGGGCGGAAGCGAAAGCATCGATGGAACCAATAGCGAACTCTCGCGAGCTTCCAAAGCAACCATGAGGGTTTCACGGACGCTCAGCGATGAGAACAATCGAGCGTTTTGGAATGCACGACCGATGCCGAGGCGAGCACGGCGTGGCGCGGAACGATCGTGAGCTTCTGTCCCAAAGATTTCAATGGTTCCCGTACTGGGGACGAAACCACTGATTGCGTTCATGAGCGTTGACTTGCCGGCACCATTGGTACCGATGAGGCCAACAATCTCGCCAGGCTTGACAGTGATCGAGGCGCTGTCGACAACAACTCGTCCGCCAAAGCGAACCGTGACAACAGTCGCCACGAGCGGCATTGCGCTGTTCTCATCGTGAGTCTTCACTGATGCCAGTGAACTTACGGAACCAACTTGCGTGTTTCGTTTTGGCTCCCATCCGGTGCGCTTAGCGAGCCATCCCAAAAGAAGATCGCGTGCTGAATGGATGATCGAAATAAGACCACCGGGGAAATAGAGCAGTACAACCAACATGCCGATACTGCTGGCAAACAATTTCACTTGTGGCGTGCCATCAAAAAGAATTGGTATCGCGATGACCACAATAACGCCAAGAACAGCGCCAGTAATCGATGCGATACCGCCTACAACGGCGACAGCGACGACTCGAAGGGATTGCTCAACATCGAACCATCCGGTGTTGGGGCTGAGTTCGAGTTGAGCCGACAGCAGTGGGAGAAGTCCACCGGCAAGGGCTGCGAGGCCGCCTGAAACCGCGAACGCGATGATTTTCTTCGCTGTGGGGGAGACGGTGTACGCCGCAGCGGCGAGTTCGTTGTCGCGCACCGCGATGATTGATCGGCCAACCCCTGTTCGCCTGATCTGCCACACCAACAAAAGGGCGAGGATCGTCACGAGAAGGCAGAACCAATACACGCCTTGGAAGTTGTTGCCTTTCACGTTCCAGAACAAAAGTCGATAGCCCTTTGCTCGATTGACGTCAAGCTTTGCAATAGCTCCCTGTCCAGAAAGTGCGCTATTGAAGATGAGCCAATTTCGAACCATCAGCCCGAATCCGAGGGTGATGACGGCGAGGAAGAGGCCTTTTATTCGCAATGCCGGTACACCAACAATGAGGGCGGCGATGACTCCAAAGGCAACACCGAACAGAATGGCAACAGGGACGGGTAAGCCCCCGGAGAACTTCACGGTGAAATATGCCCCGATTGCTACAAATCCGAACTGGCCCAGAGACAGCTGCCCTGCCCATCCGGTGAGCACCGTGACGGAGAGTGCGGCAATGATCCAGACCAAAATCTCGGCGTATCGAAGTGGGTCGGTCGGCTTGTTGAAGATTTGCGGAAGAAGCAGCGCGATTGCGAGAAGTAGTCCGAGCCCGAGCACGGTGGACAACCGATAGAGCGGATGCTTTCGCAGTTCTTCGTTGGCTGACTTGAGTTTCGTGGTGAGTTGCCATTCATCAGCACTCATCCCACTTCCGCTTCCGTTGAACACAATGAGAATGAGGAGGATGAGAAAGATTGCCAAAATGTTAGATCCCTGCGGTATTTCACCGACCTGGGCCCAAGTGACACAAAGCCCATTGACGATGCCAACCACCACACCGCCAACAACGGTCCAACCGAATGATCGCATCCGACCGAACATTGCTGCGGTAAGAGCTAAGAGGAGCAGAGTTGGACCCAGCGCCGAACTCACGGTTGCGATATTGCCCCCTTGGACGGGGGCAATAAGAAGTGCAGCGATGACAGCCAGCAGGCCACCGAGAGCCCAGACCTTGGTCGATACGCTTCGGATTGAGATGCCCGCTAATTGCGCCGACGCGGAATTGTCGGCAGTGGCTCTGACCTGCCGACCAAATTTCGATTTCTGAAGCAGAAGTGTGAGACCGAGCATCAGAAGTGGAACGGCGATGATGATTGTGATCATCGGTCCGGTGACCGTCACTCCGAGCAAGGTCCAACTGCCGCTCAAGATGACTGGATAGCTCACGCCCGCTACGTCACCCTCGGGGATCGGAAGGCGAAGTTGCAGCAACTGAATAAGTTGGGTGAGGCCGAGCGTGGCGACGAAAAGCAGGAGTCTCGGTTGGGTGAATAATCGCCGAAGGATGAGTTCAGAGGCGACGCCAAGAAGCACGCCGGCCCCTAGGGCTAGGGGCATAGACCAGACGTAGGGAATCTTGTACTGAATGAAGAGCAACGCCATGGCGTAACCGCCGAACGCTCCGATCTGGCCTTGAGCAAAGTTGATAACTCCCGTTGCTCGGAAGATAAGAACGAGGCCGAATGCCACGAGGGCATAGACCAATCCTTGAATGAATCCGGAGAAGATGATGTCTCCGCTCAACGTGAGTCCGAACATCACGATCAGGCACCCTCTCCGCTAAGGAACACGGCGCGAAGGAGGTCATCGCGCTCTAATAATTCTTGGGCCGGTCCTTCGAATTTCACCTGACCACGCTCCATGAACACCGCTCGGTCAGCAACCGCCAATGCCACATTTACTGATTGTTCGACAAGCACCATCGTTGTCCCCTGCTCTTTCAGTTTCTCCACGATGCCGAGCAAACGTTGCACAACGATTGGGGCGAGCCCCAGCGACAATTCATCGATGAGAAGCAGCTCGGGTTCAAGCATGATTGCTTTGCCTAGCGCAAGCATCTGTTGTTGACCGCCGGACAGAGAGCCGGCTTTCGAATCGACGAGATGAAGAAGTTCTGGGAAGACCTCAAATGTTGCCTCAACCCGCTCTGCTCGCTTCTGCTTGTCTTCGATGAGTTCACTCCAGAGTTCCAGATTCTCCGAAACGGTCATTGATGGGAACACTGCATCGCCGCCAGGGATCTGCATCATTCCGAGCGCTACTCGATACTGAGGATCGACAAGAGTGATTGTCCTCCCGTTCATGCGTATGACGCCGCGGTCGGGATTCAACAAACCACTGATGGACCTCAAAATGGTTGACTTTCCTGCACCGTTCGTGCCGAGAAGGGCAAGACACTCGCCCTTCTTGACTTCGAAACTCACGTCGAAAAGCACTTGAAGGGTTCCGTAGGAGGCGTCGACATTTCGCACTTGGAGAACAGGGACGTTCTCGGGGTCGGCAGCCATTCGCTTTTGCTCCTCTTGCATTTCCATGAGTTCGGAAACGGTGAGTGAGATGTCACGCTTCATATAGCGGGATCCGTAAATAATCATGAGTCCACCGATGAGTGTTGCCACAGGGATGACGACTGTGAGCGCAGTGCGTTGCCCGAATGCGTCGGAGAATGCTCCGGTGAGAAGGCCACCGAAGAATCCACCCATCAGGAAGATGTAGACGCCCACCATCGAGAACGCTTGGGCTCTCATCTGGTACGGAACGACGGCGGAGATTGTTGGCCCGAGTTGGGTGAAGGCCATTCCTTGGCACGCGTTGCCGATTGCAAAGAATGCAATCAGGATTGCTGCTTGCTGGAATCGGAGTCCGACTGTGAGGAAAAATCCGTACATCAAAATTGATGCGCCCATGAGTTTGAGAGCCGAGGGCGGATTTCTGCGAAAGAGGCGCTCCCCGTAACGACCAGCTATCGGAATCGCAATTACCGAGACCGACCAAGTGATCGACATGATCCAACCGCGCTGGAATGCGCCATACCCATACACATCTTTCATGAGCAGGTTGAAGGTGGCGGGAACCGCGACGAGCGCGAAACCAAGAACGCCGATGCCGACGATAAGAAAATAAAAAGTTCGAACTTTTTTGAGCCTTGCCATGGCGGCACTAAGCCGCACCGGGCCGTCATGAATTTCGCTTTCGGTGATGTCCTCACCAAAAACAGCTTCTTGTTCGTTGCGCCCGCGCTTGGGCTCGCGCTTGAAGGCGAACGCAATTGCGAGTCCCGCAGCCGGAAATCCGAACATCCAAAACACCCAGCGCCAGTCACCGGCTTGGTCGCCAGCGATGAGGACAATTCCGCCAGCGACGATTGGTCCTACAACTTGACCGATTGGTCGGCCCAGGGTTTGGGCGGCGAACATGCGAGTACGGACGCCGATCGGATATTGATCGGCGATCAATGACGGGGTGATTGGAATATTTGCTGACTTGCCAATTCCTGTTCCTGCAGTACCGAAAGCCATCTGGAACGGGTTCACGATGAAACCGAGACCTACACCGCAAGCCCCCCAGACCGCAGTTGCAACACTAAGAACCTTTGTGCGGGAATAGCGATCGGCGAGCCAAGCAAATGGCAACGAAGCAAGGACCAGCACGACTCCGCCAAAACTGATGAGACCGAGAAGCGTCGTATCGGAAATATCAAGGGTCTCTTGAATGTCGGGACCAAGGACGAGCAGGGCCACGGTCTGAAATTCTTCAACGACGATGAGCAATAGCAGCAGGGCGATCATCGAGACCCCTCCCTGTTTCAGACCCTCACCCAGGCGCATTCCTTTTCCGCCGACTCCGGGCAGAAGGTCATCGGGCAGCACCACGATCTCTTCGTTGGCGGCGGCGAGGCGTTGCTGCTCTTCTTCAAAGATCACAGAGGTCAGGCTCGACAAGCCCTGGCTGCTGGTGCTCTCGTCATCGGTTGTTGACATGGCTCTCCTCGTTCTTTGCCTCGAGGGGCATGCGACCGCGAGTGTCCAATGCCCCAAACCCCACGCGGAAACCTAGCGGAAGATCGGAGTGGGTGACACCAGTCACTTGAGGCGTCGGATTTTGCTATAGTTGTGTTCCTCGCAAATGTGAGAACCATCTCGAAATCCTCAGGGGGACCTTTCATGTCACGTTCAAGAACTTGGACTGCAGCAATTGCGGTTGTGTGTGCATTCACGCTCCTCGCTGCTGCATGCTCCAGCGGCGGTAGCGATTCATCAGGCGGCGGTGGTGACACCACTGGTGTCACCGACACAACTATCAAGATCGCTGTTGCGGTTTCCGATCTCGATGGTCTCCGTGCGGCAGGTATTTCGCTCGCCCCGGCGCTCACAACGGGGAACCTTTCAAAGCGTGTTACTTCATACTTTGATGAATGGAACGCCGCCGGTGGCATTAATGGCCGCAAGATTGAATCCGTTGTCATGACATGGGACCCGGTCAAGCCGGCGACTGCGCAGAAGGTTTGTGACGATGCCACCATCAATAACCCAGTGTTCGCGGTGATCGCTCCCAGCGGTTTGGGCGCCAAATACGTCGAATGCATCGCTGCTGCAGGCGTTCCCATTTTCTTTGGTGACGTTGCCCCGCAGTCTGCTCATGACACCGGTTGGCTCACCTCGATTCAGCCTTCGTCTGAAGTCAGCGCCAGCTCCGGAGTTGCTTCTGCGATCAAGGCTGGTCAGATCGCCAAGGGTGCCGCTGTTGGCGTCCTCGCCGGTAATGGCCCAGAGCATGTTGCAGCCGTCGCTGCTGCCAAGACCCTTCTAGAAGCCAATGGCAACAAGGTCACTGTCGCTCAGATCAACACTCTTCAGGGCGATCCGGGTATTCAGAACACCGAATCGGCTGCTGCCGTGAACACCTTCAAGGCCGCCAATCTTGCCAACGTTGTTATTGCCCTTCAGTTCACCGCTTCAGGTGGCTTCTGGGACAACGCAGCAGGCAACGGCTGGAAGCTCACCTTCCTCGACGTTGCTTCATCGATGTGCACCGCATACGGAGCCAAGAGCCTTAAGCCTTCCGCCGTTGGTGGCATTTGCTACACGGCGATGGGCGATTCAGTCACGAGCGAAGGTAAGCTTCGACCCGAAAACGATTTCGAGAAGGCGTGTCGTGCAAAATTCGACGCACTTTCCGTGAATGACTACGGTGGCGCAAAGTCCTACTCAGGCATTCCTTCCGGGGAGACCCGTACCCTTCCTGACGGCCAAAAGGTGGGTTCTGATTATCCACCGAATGAGTGCACGTTCGTGAATATGCTCAAGCCTGCCCTCGAAAAGGCCGGCAAGAAGCTCACCCGTGAAAGCTTCATGAAGGCCGTGCGCGGCCTCGGTGAAGTGAATGTGGCCCTCGGCTCCAACGGTAAGGGATCACAGGAACCAGGCAAGACCTGGGTTGCCACGGTCGTCCATGGCGACAAGCTCACGGCGGCACCCACGGGCACCGCAAAGAATGCCAATGGCACCTACAACAACTGCCCAGTGGATATTCAGTGCTGGGTTCCTGTAGACGCCACTTGGTACCCGATCACGAAGTAATAGAGCGATCACAGTTAGTGAAGAGGGCGTCAGCTTCGGCTGGCGCCCTCTTCGCGTTTCCCCGGTAGGTTTCGGCGATCACTCACTTGAGGGGGAGCCATGGCAAAGCGCAGTTTGTACTTGCATGAAGTCGTCGATGTCGTTGGTCAAGGCCAGTACGACTATATGGAGCATCTGTGGCAAGACCCCGTGCTGCGCATGCCGGAGATGAACAACCTTCTTGGCGCTTTCTATGTCTGCGCGCAAGGTGGTGGCCGTTGGCCTCAGGTCATTAACATTTGGGACTGCGGTGACAAGGGCTGGGAGTCATGGGGACGCAACGTTGACCGCCTCAACCTCAAGCGTCGCAACGCGTTCTACGGCGACTGGTGGGACAAGGCCGCACAGTGGCGAAGTGGTGGTTTCGACCGCCTTCTGGCTGGCGTTCCTGGTAGCCCAACCACCTCTGATCTCGTCGAAAAGAAGTTAAAAGGCACGCTGTTTGTGCACGAAGTACTCGATGTGAGAGCCGGAACCGCGCTCGAGTTCTTGGCTGCCAACGTTGCTGAACGAGTTCCGTTGTGGCGCGAATATGAGCACGAGCCAGTTGGTTTATATGAAGTTGTGTCGAACCCGCACGAAGTTGTCATGGTGTGGTCGACCAACATCCCGGCACAAATTCGCCTTCACCGAAACCGCGACACTGCTCTCGGATTATGCGATGAAGGCGAAGTCGACGAGCGCCTCGTGGCATGGGAGCGCCGCAGTGCCGAGTACACCGTCGGTGGAACGACGCACGTCATGACCCCACTACCTCGCACCATCGTCGGACCCGACGACTGGGAAGATGCATCCCTGGAGATGTGGTTCGGTTCCGACGACACGCAACCGACTCTCTGACACACTCTGACCTGACCCGGAGGTATTTGAACGTGACGACGACATCTCTCACGGTGACCCCACTTTCCAATCGGATCGGCGCTCAGATCGACGGTGTCGATCTCACCGACCTCGACGGTGCGGAGTTCACGGCCATCGACGAAGCGCTTATGCGCTATCAGGTCGTCTTTCTCCGGGGCCAGGAACTCACCGCCGACTCCCAAGCCGCCTTCGCCGGGCGATGGGGACCGCTCTCGGTGTTCCCTGTTTCGAAAATGATGGGACGAGATACGACGATGTCGGTGATCGAAGATACTGTCGAGAGTCCGCCCGCGACCGACACTTGGCACACCGATGTGACCTGGGTCGCCGAACCACCGCGAATCGCCGTGCTTTATGGCGACATCATTCCGCCCTCTGGGGGCGACACGATGTGGTCGAGTCTCTATGCCGCCTATGACCAGTTGAGTCCCAAATTGGCCGCATTCTGTGAACAGCTATCCGTCTTGCATCATCGCGGCGCGGAATTCGATCGCATCACCGGGGAAATATTCGGGGCACAACTCATCGCCGATCTCGAAGCGACCTATCCAGCAGTTGAGCATCCCCTCATTCGCACTCATCCCGTCACTGGCAAGAAGGCGCTCTTTGTCGCCGGACTTTTTATGGATCAGATCGTGGGCATGAACCGTGCCGAGAGCGATCTGCTTCTTGGTTACTTGCAAGGCCTTATCGACGATCCCAACAATCAGGTGCGCTGGCACTGGCAACACGGCGATGTCGCTATTTGGGACGAAGCGTCAACCAACCATCGCGCGCTCGCCGATCATTATCCGCAGCATCGGCGCATGCGTCGCTGCACCATTGACGGTGAGCGACCTTTC
>CAMAYJ010000073.1 GCA_945862505.1 Bifidobacterium breve
CTCTCCGGAAAGGTTGAGGCGAATTGTCAGGACATGACGGAAACAGAACCGCCCATCGATCAGAAAGCCCGGTTGTCCACCGACGGCCCCCTTGAAGTGTCCGACAAGGTTCTTAGTTCGGCCGGGACCCTGATTGCACATCGGGGAGCGAAATCGGTCCGAAACCTTCGAACTTTGGGTTTCTGGGAACTTTGCTGTTCGTAGCGCTCGGTCTTGGAAATGGGCCAGAAATGCCCTTGCGGGCGAGGACTTCAGGCTGGTTCGGCAGATGCGGTGATGATGTGATCGAGCCACCACTGCGGCGCGTTGTCGATCAGGTGACCGATATGTGAATAGTCATGCCAGCGGCTGATCTTGCCGTCACGAACTTCCATCACGGTCACGAACGGATGGTCGATGACCTCGCCGGTATGGAACATCCAGCGTTCCATATGTTCCCAAATCACCATGTTGCCCTGGGCGACGATGTGTTTGGGGAAGTGGAAGTAGCCCTGCAGCGGTTCGATGCCGATCTTGAGGCGACGAACGATGGCGGCGCCCCCGACGGCCCCCACTGGGTCCATGCCGACGTCGGTGTAGTGGCAATCGTCAGTGAAGAAGGTGGCCATGGTCTCCCAGTCCCGCTCGAAATGGGCGTACCAGTAGTTCTCGACGACCTCTTTATTGCGGGCTTCGCTGCTGTCCATGACGACTCCTTCACGACTGTGTGTGCGGCAGCGTACGACACCGACGAAGATGGTGCCCATGCACGAGATCGAAATCAGCACCGACACCATTCGTCTCGGCCAGTTTCTGAAGTTGGCGAACCTTGTCGATTCGGGTTCCGACGCGAAGTTCTTGCTCGCCGAGGGCGAGATCACGGTGAACGGTGAGGTTGAGATTCGCCGTGGTCGTCAGTTGCGCGCTGGCGATGTTGTTGAATTTGAGGGCATCGCCGCCCGAGTTGTCGCTGAAAGATGAGCGGCTTACGCCTCTGGTCGCTTCAACACGTCAGCCAAGCCCGGAACCTCGATACCAAGAAGGCGAGCCGTGATTGCCGTGACCGGGTTGTAGAGAGCCATGGCGCCGATCGACGGGTCGCCTGATTCAGCGACGTACATCTCGGCCAACTTCACCATGACGAGAGCGAACTGGAATCCGGCAAGGATCTCGTAGAAGTCGACATGGTTTGCGGGACGACCCATGAGCTCTTCCCACAACGCAATGGTCTGCGCGCGATCAAGCATGCCGGGCAGCAAGGTCGCGCCCGCGCTTTCAATCGAGAACTGCTGCAAGAACACCCACCAACCAAGATCGCTTTCACTATTGCCGAGCGACACCATTTCCCAATCGAATACGCCAATGACTTCGGTGTTGTCTGCGCCGCCGTACATCTGGTTGCCCGGACGCGAATCGCCCCAACACAATTCAATGTGCTCGCCGTCTTCGGGCCAGTTCGCAACAAGCCAGTCCCATGCCGGATCAATGACGGGGTGTGCCTCGCCCTTCATCGCCCAGTTTTTGTAGTTCTGGAAATACCCGCGACGTTGTTCAGGGCCAAGTTTGCCGTGGTGCTTTTGATCAAGATGATCGAACCCTGCAGCCTTCCAATCGACGCGGCCGACACGCGTGAGCGCTTCAACGCCGTTGTGGGCCCAACGTGCTCGCTGTTCGTCGGTCATATCGACGACAAAACCAGATTCGGTATACGGCGGTGCATCACCAGGGACGACACCGTTCAGACGATCCATCATGAAGAACGGTCCACCGATGATGGAGGTGTCGCGTTCGGCCCAACGCGTGTTGGGAACAGGAACATTCGAATGTTCACCGAGCAGTTTCATCGAGAGGTACTGCTGCGTAACGAGATCAATCTCGGGAAACAACAAACTCATCACTGGCTGACTGCGCAAGACGAGTTCGGCATCGACCTTCTTGCCGTCTTCCACCCAGCTGGCGTCGAGCAGGAATGTCTCATTTGAGAAACCGCTTGATTGCGGGACAACGAGATTCGTAATGGTGACTTCAGTGGCCTCAGGCATCTGTCGAGCCATCCACTCGGTGAGTGCGCCTCGGATCTCGTCTGGATCGCGTTGACCTGCAACTGGCATTTTGTTCCCCCTGAATCTGAACAGACCACTGGTCTGCTGGTGCGGGGGCGATGTTAGGCCGTGGACCGGTAGCGTCGGCCACGGAAGTTAATGCTGGGGATCAAAGGGGAGCCATGGGAGTCGTTGAGGGAAGAGTCGCTCTGGTGACGGGAGCAGCGAGGGGTCAGGGTCGGGCGCATGCCGTCGCCTTGGCCGCTGAAGGGGCCGACATCGTTGTCACCGACCTGTGCGCCGATATCGGCACCGTTCCCTATCCCTTAGGAACCGCCGCCGAACTGGCCGAGACCGTCTCGCTCGTCGAAGCGACCGGTCAGCGGTGTCTCTCCATGCCCGCCGATATTCGCGACACGGCCGGAATTGGCCTGGTGGTCGAAGCCGGCATCGAAGCCTTCGGACAGATCGACATTTGTGTCGCGAACGCTGGCGTCACCGGGTACGGAAAGTTTCACGAACTCGACGACGACACATGGAACGACATGATCGATGTCGATCTCACCGGCACGTTCAAAACCATTCGCGCTGTGCTGCCCCACATGCTCGAGCGTCGCTATGGGCGCATCATCGCGACCTCGTCGATGGCCGGTCGTATGGGAAACGCAAACCTCGCGCACTACGTTGCCGCCAAGTGGGGCGTCATCGGCATGGTGAAGTCTCTCGCTATGGAAGTTGCGAATAAGGGCATCACGGTGAACGCCATCGCTCCTGCCGCTGTCGACACCGCGATGTTGCACAACGAAGCGATGTACAAACTCTTCTGCCCTGATATGGATGCGCCAACTCGCGAAGATGTGGCGCCGCGTTACCAAGCGATGAATCGACTTGGTGTTGCGTGGATGGCACCGGAAGAGGTGTCGCGTGCGGTGTTATTCGTCGCCGCCGATGCAGCCAGCAGCATGACTGGGCAGGTCATCGAAGTGAGTCTTGGTTCCAGCGCAGGGACGCACTGAGCCCACCTGTCGCGTTACGGACAACCAATACCGTTGAGCGTTCATGAATCCGGACAAATATCAGCGATGGCTTGTGCATAGGAACCATCAGATGGTTGCGTTGTCATCAGCGTCGAGCAAAGTTCCGTGAACGTTGTTTCGATAGCGATATCGAGTGCTGGCTGTACCTCGGTCACATACCCGTAAAGACTGAGAGTGGAGGTGCGATCGTTCTGCCAGTCAATGGCGATGGGAATGATTTGTGAGGCCCAGTTCTGCCAAGTTTTGTAATGGTTCTTGGCGAGATCACGGATGGAATCGGCCACGGAACCGTCTTTGTAGGAACGCATCGTGTAGTCATCTTCAATTTGCTGGAGATCGAGCCGAAACTGATCGACTTCCGATTGGCTCTCGCTCAGCCATCGTTCGAGAATCGCCGGTCGCTCCGAGTTCGAAGCATTTTTTATTTCTTTTTGGAAGTTGTTGTAGCCATCCCAAAACGTCTCCAAGAAAATCAGATTTGTGAGTTCTGACTGAAGAAGGTCCTCGACCGCCATTTGGTAGGCGGGGTCACTCGACGAAGCAGTTTTTGAAGACTGCGGCAGTATCGCGATGCCAATGGTCAAGATGAGTGCGCCAACCACGATTGCGGCCACGCCAGCGATGATGAGCGAACCTCGTCGAGAACGTTGACGCGGAGCAGTTGGTGCGAGAGGTCTGGACGGCCGCTGCGCATTGACATCAAAGGCATACGGAGGATGATCGGGAGCAGGCGTCGGCGCGCGAGCTGGCATTTCATCGGTGAGGCCTGGTGGTGGCGGATACCAACGACCGTCACCGGCCTGCCACCATCCGGGACTGTGGGGAACGTCGCTCATGCCGTCACAACGATAGAGGGTCATTCACCGCATCTGACCGTCGGGGAACGCGATACGGGGTCTCTGCAAAAGAATGGATCGAGCGTGGGCTTCGAGGTGAAGGGAGAGAACTACGCGTGGTCACCGTGGAAATCGGGCATAACAAGAAGTTCGGGGTCGACGAGCTGAAACTCTTTGTTCGGCCCGGGTTTATGTCGGGGCAGAAGGATGACGAGTCCTGCTTGCACAACTGCAAGACCAATTGAGATCCACATCACTGCATTGATGCCGTCGATATACGCACTGAGTTCGTCGGAATCCCCGATACGACCCCAATACGCGACACCAACGACAGCGATGCCGATTGCTCCAGCTAGTTGCAAGCCCGTGGCTTGAACGCCCGACGCGGCACCGGCGTACTCATCAGGAACTTCAGATAAGACGAAGGCAATGGTGACAGCAATGGAAATTCCTAACGCGAAACCGAGCAGGGCCACGGCGGGCACAAGGTGAACGGCTTTGAAGTCTCCGGCACCAACACGATCGAGGTATAAGACAAGTCCGGCAGCAAGGCCATTGAGCGCCGCGCCGATGACGACAGCGCCTCGGCCGTAGCGACGCAGTAGGGGGGCGGCAGCGAGCGACCCAAACATGTTCGCAAAGGGCATGGGGCAGGTGAGGATGGCCGCTTGCAGCGGGTTGCGATCAAATCCCAACTGAATAGTGAGAATGAGATAGATAGGCCCTGCAGCGGAAAGAAGACCCACGAGCAACGTAATGATGTTGCCAATTCGAAAACTGCGGATCGCAAAAAGAATTGGGTTCACCAGCGGATCGCCACCGCGCCGTACGAGGTTGCGCTCGTAGCGAAGAAAGGCGAAGAACAGCGGCAATGAACACGCCAACATCAAAAGAATCCAAACTGGCCAACCAGCGTTACGTCCCTGGATGAGCGGGAACATCAAGAAGAACGCAACCACGGCGAGCACGGCGGCACCGGTGATGTCGAGTTGTCCGCTCGTCCCCGGCGTTGTCGCCGGAAGGACTTTCGCGGCGATGAGCCAAACGATGATGCCGAGTGGAATAAACGGCAAGTAGGCCCATCGCCACCCGGCGCCAAAAAGATTGGCGTTGGTAAGCGCGCCAGCGCTGAGCTGGCCGAGCATGAAGCCACCGCCAGCGAACATGAGGAAGACCGAGAACGCTCGAGTTCGGTTATGGCCAGTGAAGGTTCGTTGGATCATTGCCGAAAGTTGCGGCGCGGTGACACCGCTGGCGATTCCCTGCAGTGCTCTAGCCAGCAATAAGAAATAGATGTTCGGCGAACCGGCGCTCAGAATCCACGACGTGACAATTGCGGCGAAACCAATCATGAGAAGTCGTCGTGTGCCAAACAAATCGCCAAGTCGACCCGACAGCACAAGCACAAGCGCGAAGGTCAAGGCAAAGATCGACGCGTACCACTGCAACTCGCTATTGGTTGCTCCCAGCCCGTCGCGAATGCCAGGCAGGGCCATCGTGGTGGAACCGTTGACCAACACGAGGACGAACTGCAAAGCGATGACAACAGCAAAGACTCCGTTGCGAAGCGAAACTGGCCCGGTGGCGTCGGTTGTTGATGAGTCCGCGCCCACCATTTCCGACTCGCTTGGCATTGGACTCCCCTTTGTCCCCCGACAGAGATCACCCTAGGGGTGGGACGTCCTGTTCAGGAAACCGGGACTTAGGCGATGTCGATATCGACAGCCGGAGCGACGAACTGAGCGTTGTAAAGGTTGTAATACGCGCCACCGGCGGCGAGCAGTTCCTCGTGGTTACCTTGTTCGACGATCTGGCCGTTCTCCATCACCAAAATGGTGTCGGCATCACGAATCGTCGAAAGTCGGTGAGCGATCACAAAGCTGGTTCGATTTGATCGCAGTGCCGCCATCGCTCGCTGGATGAGCACCTCGGTGCGGGTGTCGACCGAACTCGTGGCCTCATCGAGAATGAGAATGGTTGGCTCGGCAAGGAATGCACGAGCGATGGTGAGCAACTGCTTCTCGCCGGCGCTGAGATTGCTGGCTTCATCGTCGAGCACGGTGTTGTAACCATCGGGCATCGAACGCACGAAGTGGTCGACATGGGTGGCCTTCGCCGCAGCAAGAACTTCTTCTTCGGTTGCCCCGAGGCGGCCGTAAGCGATGTTCTCGCGGATCGTTCCTCCGAATAACCAAGTGTCCTGCAGCACCATTCCCATGCTCGAGCGAAGGTCTGATCGTCGCATCGTGGCGATGTCGACGCCATCGAGAGTTATGGCGCCGTCGTTGAGTTCGTAGAAGCGCATAAGCAAGTTGACCAAGGTGGTCTTGCCGGCACCGGTAGGCCCGACAATGGCGATGGTTTGGCCTGGTTCGGCAACTAATGACAGATCGGTGATCAGTGCCTGGTCTGCTGAATAGGAGAACGTCACGTGCTCGAATGCAACCCGACCCTTTGGCGACTCGACAACCTGTACGTTGACCGGATCAGCAGACTGCTCGTCGACATCGATGAATTCGAACACTCGCTCGGCAGATGCAATACCCGACTGCAACATGTTGGCCATTGATGCCAACTGGTTGATGGGCTGTGTGAACTGGCGCGAGTACTGAATAAATGCCTGGATGTCGCCAATGCTCAAGCTTCCTGACGCCACTCGCAAGCCGCCGATAACAGCGATTGCGACATAGTTGAGATTGCTGACGAGCATCATCGCCGGCAAAATAATTCCGGAAATAAATTGGGCACCGAAAGATGCCTCGTAGAGAGTCTGATTTGTTGCTTTAAAGCGATTCTCGGTGGCCTGTTGCTGACCAAACACCTTGACGAGAGAGTGACCCGCAAACGTTTCTTCGACAGTCGCGTTTAACGAACCGGTGTGTGCCCACTGGGCAATGAAACGCTTTTTTGATTTCCCAACGATGAACTTGATGGTGACCATTGTGAGGGGCACGGTGGCAACCGCCACCAGTGAAAGCAGCGGAGAGATTGACAGCATCATGATGAGCACACCAAAAATGGTGAGAATCGAAATGAAGAGCATGCTCAGCGTCTGAGCAAGACTTTGCGCGATGTTGTCGATGTCATTCGTCACGCGACTGAGAAGATCACCCCGCGGTGTTTTGTCGATGTAACCCAGCGGGAGTCGGTTGATTTTGTCTTCGACGGCGGAGCGGAGCCTCCGCATGGTGCGATGGATGACACCAGCGAGCAAGAAACCTTGGGTGTAGGCGAGAGCGCCCGAACAGAGATACAGCGAACCGACGAGAAGCAACGTTTGATGAAGTGAGGCGTAGTCGATTCCGTCAGGCGATTGAACGCCACTGATGATGACGTTGGTCGCGTTGCCGAGAATCTTCGGACCGACCACCGACATACACACGCTGAGAACAGCAGTGAAAATGACAAGAGCCAGACGGAATCGTTCCGGTCGCGTCCACGAGATCAGTCGCAATGTGGAGTTGCGGAAATCTTTTGGTTTCTCAATCGGTACTGCGACGCTGTTCATGCGCGGTCCAACCGGAGCCTGGGGCGGCGGGCCATTGCGTTCCAGATCTGAGGAGTCGTTCATGCCGCTTCCTCGGCGGTCATCTGCGATTCAACGATTTCCGCGTAGGTGGGACAGTTGGCAAGGAGTTCATGATGGGTGCCAACGCCGACACATTCGCCATCGTCGAGAACAAGGATTTGGTCAGCATGTTTGATGGTGGACACGCGCTGAGCGACGATGATGAGCACGGCGTCTGATGTAACCGGAGCTAACGCGGCACGAAGGCGGGCATCAGTAGTTAGGTCGAGCGCCGAGAATGAATCGTCGAACACGTAGATGCCTGGATTACGAACCAGCGAGCGGGCAATCGCAAGACGCTGGCGTTGCCCACCAGAAACATTTGTGCCGCCCTGCGAGATGGGGGAGTCGAGTTTCTCCGTCATCGCGTTGACGAAATCAGCGGCCTGCGCAATTTCCAACGCTTTCCAGAGGTCGGCCTCAGTCGCGTCGGGATCAGCAAAGAGCAAGTTCGATCGGATAGTCCCCGAGAACAAATAAGGCCGCTGCGGAACAACTGAGACTCGCTTCCAAAGCGTTTCTGGTGCGAGATCGCGAACATCGACGTCGTCGATAAGGATCGAACCTTCGGTGCTGTCGATGAGTCGAGCGACAAGGTTGACCAATGTGGTTTTGCCAGAACCGGTAGAACCGATAATCGCTGTTGTTTGTCCTGGTCGAGTTGTAAACGAAACGTTGGAAAGGACGGGGATTTCAGCGCCGGGATAACAGAACCCCACGTTGCGAAACTCGAGTGTTCCTTTTCCAGAAAGTTCAGTGACAGGCGTCAACGATGTGACGATCGATGAGTCGGTGTTGAGAACCTCGTTAATCCGTTCTGCACAGACTGAGGCGCGGGGCCACATCACCGCAACGAAGGTTGCCATCATCACGGCCATCAGAATCTGAACGAGATAGGTGAGGAAAGCGATGAGGGCGCCAATCTGCATGTCGCCTGCACCAATGCGATCGGCCGCGACCCACACCGCCGCCGCGCTCGAAACATTGAGCACCAACATCACAGTGGGGAACATTGACGACATGTAACGACTTGTCAGTGTCGCGGTCCGTGTGAGCCGTTGATTAGCTTCGTCGAAGCGTTCTGTTTCAAGCGGTTCTCGAACAAAGGCTCGAACAACTCGCATTCCGACGATCTGTTCCCGAAGCACCTGACTCATCTTGTCGATGCGTTCCTGCATGTCCCGGTATTGAGGAATGACACGGATGACGATGGTGCCAATAGAAAGCAGCAGAACCGGAATGGAGGCAACGAGAATGAGAGACAGTGGTCCGTCTTCTCGAACCGCGAGGTACACGCCGATGACGATGGTGATTGGCGCCGAAATAAATGAGGTGCACAACATGACGACCAGGGTCTGAACTTGTTGCACATCATTAGTAATGCGAATGATGAGTGAGGGTGCACCGAAACTGTCGACTTCGCGAGTCGAGAACCCGGTAACAGTGTGAAAGAGCCGGTCACGAATGTCTCGGCCAAAGCCCATTCCCGCTCGTGAGCCAAACCACGAGGCACTGATGCCGAAGACAGCCTGCACGAATGACAACACCAACATGACGAAGCCAATTTTTAAGATGTAGTTGGTATTACCGGTGAGGACCCCGTTATCGATCAGCATGGCGTTGAGCGTTGGCAACGTCATCGTGGCGGTAACGGCCACGACCTGAAACGCTAAGACCGCTACGAGCAACTTTTTGTAGGGCAGCAGAAAGCTGCGCATGAGCCGATTCACGAAAAACCCCCTCTGTAGCGATGTTACGGCCCGGACCGGCCT
>CAMAYJ010000074.1 GCA_945862505.1 Bifidobacterium breve
ATGACTCGCCACGCGGCGCGTCCAACATTGAGCGTTCCCATCAATTGCGTAGAAATCACCGTTGCGATGTGCTCATCAGGAAAGTCAGCAAACGGCTGCATCCGAACCTGTCCAGCGTTGTTGATGCAAATGTCCACTGTTCCAAACGCGTCGAGTGCTGTCTGGATAATTGCATTGGCCCCTTCCACCGTTGCAACGGTGTCGTAGTTCGCGACAGCCGATCCGCCGGCAGCAATGATCTCGGCAACAACTTCATCGGCGGGGTTCACCACCGGAGCATCCCCAGTGTCGTCGGTGTCGCTAATAGCGACACCGAAATCATTCACCACCACCCGAGCCCCCCGAGAGGCCAGGAGGAGCGCGTACTCGCGACCCAAACCACGCCCGGCTCCTGTGATTACCGCTACTGCACCATCGAAAGAGAGTTCGTCCATGCCTGCAGTCTTGCGCACGGATCGGCGTCCTCAGTCAACCACCTGATGTTGCGCGCGGTCGTTCCACCCGGGGAAATGGAATACCGCGGGGCAAAGATCGAGTTGGAGAAACTCAGGCGGGGACGTGCTCGAGTTCTGCACCCTCGGGGTGGGCAGGCTTGGGTTCGCCTTCGCCCTTGCGCAGAAGCCACCATGCGAGTCCTGAAGCTGCGAGCACTGCCGCTGCCGTAAGAAGCATGGTCGTCTGGAATGCACCACCATAGGAAGAGCTCGCTGCAGTGAGCGCCTCCTGGCCGAGCGATGTCGTCGGCCGCGTGCCTTGCCCGGCATAAGCGGTCACGGCATCGATGCCGGTCGACAACTGATTCGCCGGCACACCGGCAGCCTCAAGACGAGCTGTGGTGCCCCCGACCGTGAGTCGATCAATCAGCACCGTTGAGAGCGAAAACCCGAGGGTGTAAGCAAACTGACCGAAGGTGGTACGTGAACTTGATACCGGGCCGAGGTAGTCGGCGGGTGCCTCGCGAAGAATGAGATTCCCGAATGGCACCGCAGCCATCACAACCCCCGCTCCGCCAAGAATCGCTCCGGGCAGGAACCCGACGATGCTCGTGGAACTGTGGAACACGGCGAGAAGAACGAGACCGACCGCCGTCAGTATTCCGCCAGTGACGCCTGCGGCCCGATTGGAAACACCCTTGGACATCATTCGTCCAGTAAGAAGCCCGCTCACAATTCCGGCAAACAGAAGTGGTAATTGCCATATCGCAACCTTGGAAGTCGTTAGACCGTTGATGTACTGCCAAAGGTTTGTGAGCTGAAGGAACGATACTGAGTTGCCAAAGTTGTAGATGAATCCAAAGCAGAGTGCCGCAAGAAACACCGGTGACCGAAGAATTTCGATAGGGAAGAAATGCCGGGCATAACGTCGCTCCCAAACCGCGAATGAAGCGAGCATCACGATTCCCACGGCAATGGGCACAAGCGTTCCCGGACTCGTCAGGCTCTTCGCCAACTGACTGATGCCGTAAAGCACACCAATGATGCCGATCGCCAGAAGGACTTGACCGAGAAGGTCGAACGATTCCCCCTTCATCTTCGGAATCTTCGGCAACAACACCGGGGTCAGAACGAGACCGATGATGCATGCGCCGGGGATGAGCAGGTACGCAGTCCGCCAATCGCCTGCGGCAAGCGTGCCGCCCACGAAGGTAAGGATCACCGTGAACAACATTGTCGTCGCCATGAAGACGCCCATTGCTCCGGCCAAACGTTCGGGTTTCACCACCGACTTGATAAAGCCGAAAGCGGAGCCGTACACCGCACCGAGGCCGATGCCCACGACGATCATTCCCGCCATATAAATCGCAGGATTCGGCGACACCATGACGATCAAGTTTCCGACTGCGCCAACTACCAATGCCACCATCAACACGAGCCTGCGCCCGAAGCGATCAGCTAGGAGCCCAGTGGTGATGACTGAAGCGGCGATAGCGAGAGTCTGCATACTCGCCGCGAGTGCTTGAACGCTGCCTGTCATGTCCAGCGAGCGACTTGCCCCCACTAATGCTGTGCTGGCGATGTTGGGAGAAGCCCCCTGCACTGCGCCGAAAAATCCGAGCAGCGGGATGGCCAATGGTGAAATCTTCTTCAGTGACGCTGTTGTGCTCGTCATCAGGGTTAGACCGAAAATTTCGTGAAGGTGCCATTCGTGGGGAATGAAACGAGTCGGGATGAACTGAAATCCGTCTGTGACAGATCTATCGAATACCAAAGCGGGTCGTTCAAGGTGTTCACGAGATAGTGATGACCAGTGAGGTTGCTCACGGTCGACCACATAGTGAGTTCTGGAGTTACTCCACCGCCTGTCGCAGGCTCCATGATGGTGCCGGGCACAATGTCGAAGTTGTGCAGGATGCGCACGCAATCCATCAGCAACGCGTGTTCATCCTTCGGTTGCTGAGCGAAACGAACATCAGCAAGAACTCTGACGAATCGTGAGGGTGAGTTTCCGTCGGCAGGAAGCCCCGCAAAACCCGAACCTTGACCCAGTGGAGCGAAGGTCGTTCCTCCGATAGTCACTGGCGCAGGAAGCGTTGGAGTCTGGGTGAGGTAATTGCTGACGTTGGTGAGATGCCAATCGAGGAACGGAGCATTGGTCGCAACCTGGACCGGGTTATCAGAGATCACCATTCCATCGGGTTGAAACTCGATGACTGCGCAGCTGTCTTTATCGTGGATGATGACATGCAATGGGAGCTTCATCGGAACCTCTGGAGGAGTGAAGTCAACGATGTTGCAAGTGGCATAGGCCGCTTTGGCCTCGGCGACGGTGGAGCAGGTCCCGAGGACGAACGCCAAACTTTCAAGAACTCCGATGTCGGTGCCGTCGTTGCGAGGCGCTGCGTAAGTGGCGTGGCCAGGCATGTAAAGAAGGTGGCCCGAAAGTCCAACAGCGTTCGTTCCATCGGCGATCCACTCTGGTTTGAACGCTCCAATTCCGACGACGCCGTGCGATGCCTTCCACGTCTTTCCATTCGGAACCGATTCGCTCGAGCCGGCATGGTCCGAAGCAACGACGCACAGTTCCCACGGCAGCACATCCGGGAATTCCATGGTGCGACCAACAGCGACACTCCCGTCAGACGCTGGTTGATGCTTGAAGTTCGTGCACATGGATCTCAGACTCACCTTTCAACGAAGGAACGACACCCGAGCTGCAACAGGTTCCAGTTCTCGGTATGAGAGAATAATGTAGAAAAAAGCAACTTAATTTTCGACTGTTAGGTAATAGTCTAACCAATAACTACCCGTATTTATTGGTTCTCACTGCCGCCTCGAAAGGTCCTCCCCATGCCGACCCCTTCCTCTCCTGCTCCGAAGATCCTCAAACTCCCGATCGGCCTCAAGGCAAAGGGCGAACGCAAAGAGTTCGACAGCCTCGGCACCGTGATGGTTCCCGCCAACCGCTACTGGGGTGCGCAAACCCAACGAAGCCTTATTCACTTCAACATCGGTAACGACCGCATGCCTCACGAGGTGTACCACGCCTATGGGTATGTCAAGAAGGCCGCAGCGATTGTCAACACCAAACACGGCCGCCTTCCCCAGTGGAAAGGCAAGTTGATTCAACAAGTGTGTGACGAAGTCATCAGCGGCCAACTCGACGAAGACTTCCCGCTCTATGTCTGGCAGACCGGTTCAGGCACCCAGTCGAACATGAATGTTAACGAGGTGGTGTCGAATCGTTGCATCCAACTCGTTGGCGGCAAGCTCGGCGCACAGGAACCGATCCATCCGAACGACCACGTCAATATGGGCCAGTCCTCGAACGACACGTTCCCAACCGCCATGCATATTGCTGCGTACACGATGGCGGTGACCAAGACGATCCCTGCACTCAAGCGGCTCCAGAAAGCTCTCGAGAAGAAGTCTCGAGAGTGGAGCACAGTTGTGAAGATCGGGCGCACGCACATTCAAGATGCAACCCCACTCACGGTCGGCCAGGAATGGTCCGGCTATGCCTCCGCACTTGCTGACGCCATTGTCGATGTCGAATACGCCACTGAAGGACTGCTCCGTCTCGCAATGGGCGGCACCGCCGTTGGCACCGGCCTCAACTCGCCTGTTGGATTCGGCGACGAGGTTGCTGCCGTTATTGCCAAACTCACCGGCTACAAATTCCAAACCGCAGAAAATAAGTTCGCGGCCCAGGGCACTCTTGATCGAATGGTCCGTGCTCACGCCGGATTGAAGTCAGCATCGGTCACACTTTTCAAAATCGCCAACGACATGCGTTGGCTGGGCTCGGGTCCGCGCACAGGACTCATGGAACTAATCCTGCCCTCGAATGAGCCCGGCTCCTCGATCATGCCTGGCAAGGTCAATCCCACTCAGGCAGAAGCGATGCTCATGGTTTGCATTCAGATCATGAGCTCAGATGTTGCGGTGCAAATGGGTGGAGCTGAAGGCAACTTCGAACTCAATGCATTCCGACCTGTCCTCATCAACAATTACCTGCACTCGGCGCTCATCATGGCGGACATGTGCGATCACTTCCGCGAGTTCATGATCGAGGGCGCGCAGCTGAACCGCCCGAAGATCAAGGAAAACATCGACAAGTCAGTGATGATGGTGACTGCCCTGTCGCCAATCATTGGCTACGACAAAGCATCAGTGATTTCGCATTACGCCATCGACAACGACCTCACCCTGCGTGAGGCAGCGCTCCGCAACGGCGTGTCCGAAGAGCTCTACGATCGGGTCGTCATACCGATCAACATGACCCACCCCGACGGTGCGACTTCGAAGTCGAAGAAGAAGTCGGCTGCGAAGCGCCCAGCAAAGAAAACCACTGCGAAGAAAACCACCGCGAAGAAAAAGGCAACCCGTCGATGAACCAGCCACTCAGTGGTAAGTCCGCCCTTATTGCCGAGGTGGGGGACCGCAACTTCTCCGCCTCATGGACGAGCGCCGAACATCGGATGCGACGACTGCTCGCAGAATTCATCGGCACATTCGGGCTGATGTTTGTCCTGTCTGCAGGCGCAGCGATCCTCGTGAAATATGGCGGCGGCGATCCCCCCTCTTATGTGGTGGCACTCGTGCTGTCAGCGTTCGCAGCCCTCTGGCTCATGATCGCGATCTTCTTCCTCGGCGACATCTCGTCCCACTTCAATCCCGCGATGACACTTGCCTTCACGCTTCGCGGCGACATGAGCTGGGTCATGGCTGGTGTGTATTGGGTCGTGCAGTTCGCTGCAGCTATCGCAGGTGCACTCGTTGCCAAATGGTTCTTCGGCCCACTTGGCAATCTCGCTGCCACACGCCCACCCGACGGTTTGGAATTGGAGTCGGTGGCATTCGAGGCACTCATCACCTTTGGCCTCGTGCTCATGGTGCTTGGAATGGCCAACGGCCCCAAGTTGAGTGGGGCCTACGTGCCGTTCGCAGTTGCCGGCTACATCATGGCGCTCGGTTCTCTCGGCGGACCCTTCGAAGGTGCTGCAATGAACCCCGCCCGTGCATTGGGTCCAGACGTGGCACTCGGCGAACTCGGTACCTGGTGGGTGTACCTCGTGGGTCCATGCGTCGGGGCAATCATTGCTGTGGGTGTGGCATGGGTCCTGCGAGGCCCCGCCAAATCACAAGAGGCCCGAGCCGCAATGGGTGACCCCACCGCCGCCGAGTAATCAATCAGGGCCATTCTCGGTTCGCCAACCTCGGGCGCAGCCGAATTCAAGCCCAGCCCCTCGCTGTCCTAGGATGACCGCTCCCGCCGGCGCCGGCCGTTTATGGGGCTGTAGCTCAGTTGGCTAGAGCACCTGCTTTGCAAGCAGGGGGTCGTGGGTTCGATTCCCATCAGCTCCACCATTTCGTTTCAAACGCCGCCCCACCCGGGCGGCGTTTGGCGTTCCAAGCACCAGTACTCACGATGACCGGAAATCAAGGGCCCTCGGCGCATGGAGCACCACCACTAGCGTTTCGCTCTATGAAACTGCATCGCCACCCAAAGGCCGCTGTCGATCCCAATCTTCCGGTTCCTTCGCCTCCAACCAGTGCGCAACTGGGTGGGCTCGGTCGGATCGGAAGATTCGTTGCGAAGCGTCACCGCTGGGTGGCGTTGTTGTGGCTCGTGATCATCGTGGCCGCTGGTTATCTCAATGTCGCTTTTGCGGGGAAGACCTCTGACAGTTTCAGCGTGCCTGGCACAGATTCACAGGCCGCATACGACCTTCTTAACGAGAAATTCCCTTCACAGAACGCAGCGACCGCCAATCTCGTTTTCTGGGTTCCGCAAGGACAAGTACTGACCTCGCCACAAAATGCAGCAGCTGTGGCAAGCATCGTTGCCGCAGTGCAAAAGGTTGACGGTGTTGCGCCCAACGGTGTTCTTGATCCAATTCTCGCCAGTGCGCAAGCAGTGAAACTTGGACTCGGAAACATTCCCACCTTTCTTTCGCCCGATAGCCAAATTGCATACACGAGCGTCACGTTCTCCGACACCGTCCTTGAATTGATGAATCAGTTCCCACCCAACGGCGAGAAAGTCGCGACGGACTACCCCAACCCGTACAACGAATTGCAGAGCGCAATCAGCAGTGTGAACGCGGGCGCTGTTGAGGCAAAAATCGGCGGCGCCATTGCTGACACATGGAACCAACCGGTTTCTTGGTGGGGTTCGCACGCCGACGAAGTCGGTCTTGGGCTTGGAGCAATTCTTCTCCTTGTTGCTTTCGGTTCCGTCTTTGGAATGGCTATTCCGATTTCCACCGCACTCTTCGGCGCAGTCACCGCTGGTGGACTGGTCCTCCTGCTCGCCGACTTCATCACTGTGTCATCGGCAGCGCCCAAGGTGACATTGATGATCGCCATCGGCGTCGGACTCGATTACTCGCTCTTAATCGTGACTCGCTACCGCCAGTTCCTAAAGGACGGCTATCAGGTCAACGATGCTGTCGGCATGGCTCTCGCGACAGCAGGCAAAGCGGCAATGTTCGCTGGCATCACTGTCGCAATTGCGTTGCTTGGCCTCCTTCTGGTTCCAATTCCGCTTGTGCGCACGCTTGGTGTTGCTGCCGCAATCGGGGTGGGCGTGATGATTCTCGCTGCGCTCACATTGCTTCCAGCCTTGTTTGGATTGGCTGGTCACAAGATCGACAGTTTCCGCTTCCCATTCGCGTTTAAGGACACCAGCGCCGACCCTGAATCAAGTTTCTGGGGAAAGTTCGCCACGCGTACCTCGAAGCGACCATGGACGGCGCTCATCGTCGGAACTGTTGTTCTGCTCACTTTTGCGATCCCATTTTTAAGTATTGATTTCGGAATGCCTGACGATTCCTCAATGCCCACGAACCTTTCGCAGCAACAAGCATTCGTGTTGATGAACGAGGGCTTCGGCCAAGGAGTCAACGCTCCCCTCATCGTCGTTGCATCAGTTCCTGGCGCAACCGCGGCAACGCTTCCAGTAACGCTGCAACAACTCACAACCGAACTCGGTGTTGGGAAACCTGCCGGCACTGTTGCCGGCGTGCAGTATGCCGTTGGCCCGATCCCCAATGCTGCAGGCGACGCTGCGATTTATCAGGTCATTCCGTCGAGTGGCCCGAACTCAAACGAAACCCAAACCCTGGTTTCGAATCTCCGAAAAGGGATCAAGGCCGAGACAGCCGGGACGAACATTGAGGCCTACGTCGGTGGCACGACCGCAACCCTTATCGACCTCACCGCACTTGTTGTGAAATATCTGCCCTACGTGGTCGGTGCTGTTGTGCTTGGCGCTTTCATCTTGTTGGTGATGGTCTTCCGTTCGATCCTCGTGCCACTCAAGGCCGCACTTATGAACCTCATTTCGATCGCTGCCGCCTACGGCATTGTCGTTGCAGTCTTCCAATGGGGATGGGCAAAAGAATTGGTTGGCCTTCACACAACAATCCCGATTGTGTCGTTTGTACCGCTCATCATGTTCGTAATCCTCTTCGGACTCTCGATGGATTACGAGGTCTTCCTCATGTCACGTATCCGTGAGGAATGGGACACCTACCACGAGCCGCGAAAATCAGTAGTACTTGGCGTCGCCAACACCGCTCGAGTCATAACAACCGCAGCACTCATCATGATCGCGGTGTTCTTCTCGTTCGTGACGATCCAAAACCCCACCGTTCAAGTGCTCGGATTCGGCATGGCCGTCGCCGTATTGCTTGATTCGACCATTGTTCGCATGGTGCTTGTTCCCGCCATCATGGAACTGTTCGGCGAAGCCGCCTGGTGGTTCCCCAAGTGGCTTGAATGGCTGCCGAAACTCAACATCGAAGGTTCACCTGAACTCCTCAATGCTGAAAAGGCAAACGAAAAAACTATGGCTGCAGCGAATGATCAGTGAACGATGACACCACGAATGTTTTTGCCATCACGCATGTCCTGATAGCCCTCGTTGATCTGATCGAGGGTGTAGGTGCGAGTAATCATGCCGTCGAGGTCGAGTTGTCCCTTGCGGTACAGCTCGGCAAGTCGAGGGATGTCAGCACGAGGATTAGCGGAACCAAAGAGCGAACCCACGACCTGCTTCTCACTAAGCGTGAGATCAATCATTGGGATGTTGTTGCTGGCTTCGGTCCACGGGTGAATGTTGGTAACAACAACGCGACCACGCTTGGAGGTAAGCGCCATGATCGATGCCATCATGTCGCCGCTGCCGACACCCATTGTGCAGATGACCTTGTTGCAGCCACGGCCCCAGGTTTCGGCCATGATCAGTTCAAGTGCTTCTTCCACCGATGCCGACGTGTGCGTGGCACCAAACTTCTGCGCTGATTCACGCTTGAACTCGACCGGATCGATCGCAAAGATGCGCTCGGCTCCTGCGAGTTTGGCGCCCATGACTGCAGCCGAACCCAAACCACCGACACCAATAACGGCGACGTTGTCACCCGGCTTTACTTCAGCGGCGTAAACCGATGAGCCCCAACCGGTGGTGGCGCCACAACCAAGCAGCACCACCTTGTCGAGGGGAAGATCGGGAAGCACCTTCACTGCGGACCATTCGTGAACAACAGA
>CAMAYJ010000075.1 GCA_945862505.1 Bifidobacterium breve
TGGTCGCATGATCTTCTCGGTGCACGTCGAAGTGCGTCTTCGACCTGGGATTGCTGATCCCCAAGGTTCCACTATCGAACGAGCTATGCCCACGCTGGGTTTTGCAGGTGTGAGTGGCGTGCGTGTCGGCAAGAGCATTCGTTTCGAAATTGATGCTGCCGATGAAACGTCGGCTCGCGCTGAAGCGGAAGATCTCTGCAATCGGTTCCTTACGAATCCGGTTATCGAAGACGCGATTGTTGAACTCGAACCGGCAGGCGTTGCATCGTGAGTTTACGTGTCGGGGTTGTGGTCTTCCCCGGTTCAAACTGTGAGCAAGACATGCTCGAGGCCATGCGTCTCGTTGGTGGTGAGCCTGAACTTCTGTGGCATGGCGATGCAACAGTGAATGGTGTCGATGCCGTCATCGTTCCCGGTGGTTTCGCGCACGGCGATTACTTGCGGCCCGGTGCAATTGCTCGCTTCTCGCCGGTGATGTCCGCGGTCGCTGAGTTCGCTGCTGCGGGTGGCCCAGTCGTCGGTATTTGTAACGGTTTTCAGGTGCTTACCGAAGCCGGGCTCCTTCCGGGTGCATTGCAAAAGAACGCCGGCCTGAAGTTTGTGTGTGCGCCAGCTCAGTTGCGCGTTGAAACCACGAACTCGGTGCTCACTCGTTCCGCCGATAAGGGTGCAGTGCTGAGCATTCCGATCAATCACTTCGAAGGCAATTACACCTGCGACGCAGAAACCCTTGCGCAACTTCGCGACGAAGATCGCGTCGTGCTTCGCTATGTCGTGAACCCAAATGGTTCAGTTGACGACATTGCTGGTGTGTGCAACGAAGGTCGCAACGTTGTTGGCCTCATGCCGCACCCCGAACGTTCGACAAGTGAACTTCTCGGCAGCACTGATGGGTTACCGCTGCTTCGTTCGTTGCTTTCTGTTTGAACGAGTTAACGATGTTCAAGAATTCCGGCGCGCCGTAAGACCTCGCGCGGAACACCCAGTTCTAACCAGGCCTCGGGACTGAGTTCTTTCGAATCGTTGTAGTCCTTGGCGACTCGGACGAATTCAATTTCAAGGGCAACCATGTCGATGGGCGATTCGAGTTCCTCGAGGTCTTTTTGTTTCTTGATCTTTGACTGCACCAGATCCAACTTGCGGAGCGGGTCCTTCTCGGTTGCGAGATCGGCATCGATCTTCTCGATGCCCTTGCGCAGACCCTCAGGCGTGATTGGTCGACCTCGTCTGGGCTTCGCTGATTCAATGGCCTGTAGGTAGTGACGCACGATCTGTCCGCGCTCGCGACCTTCTTTGAGCGCGTCTTTGTGGCTCTGCGTCATCGTGCCGGGAGGAAGTCCGATACGCGGCTTCTCCCCAGAAGGTTCAGAGGTCTGGTCGCTCATAAGCTTTGAGTCCATCACACCACCGCGAAACCGACAACGGTCCGGTCGAAACCCGGCGAATTGTGGTGTTCCGGCGCACTAGCCTGCAGGTAATGGATGACGCGATTCACCGTGCACTCGGACTGACTGACTCCGAATACGAAGACATCCGCAAGATCCTCCACCGCGACCCCAACCACCTTGAGTTGGCGATGTTTGCGGTGATGTGGTCGGAGCACTGCTCGTACAAGTCGTCTCGGGTTCATCTCAAGCGCCTTCCCACCGAAGCTCCGTGGGTGCTTGTTGGTCCTGGCGAAAATGCCGGTGTTGTCGATGTCGGCGACGGTATTGCTGCTGCAATCCGCATCGAATCGCATAATCACCCTTCTGCCATTGAGCCCTATCAAGGTGCGGCTACTGGTGTCGGCGGCATTCTGCGCGACATCTTCACGATGGGCGCACGTCCAATAGCGCTTATGGATCCATTGCGCTTTGGCCCGCTCGACGACCCTCGTAGTCGCTGGATTGCTGAAGGCGTCATCAGCGGCGTCTCGGGTTACGGCAATTCCGTAGGTGTGCCCACTGTCGGTGGCGAAACGGTTTTCGATGCCACCTATATGGGCAATCCGCTCGTCAATGTTTTATGCCTCGGGGTTCTACCCACTGAACGCCTCGTGCTCGGGCAGGCCACTGGTGTTGGCAACCTTGCTGTGTTGCTCGGTTCAAGCACCGGCCGTGACGGCATCGGTGGTGTGAGTGTTCTCGCCTCTGCGGGTTTCTCCGATGAAGAAACCGATGCTGAAAAGCGCCCCTCGGTGCAGGTTGGCGATCCCTATGAAGAGAAGCGCCTCATCGAAGCGTGTCTCGAACTTCTCGACGCTGGTCTCGTGGTTGGCATTCAAGATCTCGGTGGCGCGGGCCTTGCGTGTGCAACCAGCGAAACCGCGAGTCGCGGTGGCATGGGCATGGACGTGGACGTCAACGCCATTCCTCGCCGCGAAGCAGGCATGGAGCCGTTCGAGGTGATGACCTCGGAAAGCCAAGAGCGCATGCTCGCCATTGTCGAGCCTGCAGATCTCGACCAGGTGCTCGAAATTTGTGCGCGCTGGGAGGTTCGTTCCTCAGTCATCGGTCATGTCACCGACGGTCCCGCGACGGGTCACCCCGACGGTGGTCGGCTCCGCATCATGGATGGCTTCGACGGCGAAGTGTTGTGCGATATCCCCGCCGCATCGCTGCACGAAGATGCACCGCTCTACAACCGTCCGATCGCGCAACCATCCGCATTTAATGCCGAGACGCGCACGATGGGATCGGAACCGGCGCCCATTTCGGTCGATCCCGGCGCGGAATTACTTGAACTTTTGGCCGACGCTCGCTGGGTGTTTTCGCAGTACGACCATCAGTTGTTTCTGAACACCGTTGAAGGTCCGGGTGGCGATGCAGCAGTGCTTCGCCTCAAGCACCCGACCACCGGCGTTGACACCGGCCGCGGCATTGCGCTCACTACCGACGGCAATCACCGTTGGTGCGCAGTCGATCCCCGCCAGGGCACGGCACTCACCGTCGCTGAATCGTTACTGAATCTTGCGTGTGTCGGTGCTCGTCCGTTAGCCGTTGTGAACTGTTTGAACTTTGGGAACCCCGAACATCCCGAGGTCATGTGGCAGTTGTCTGAAGCCATCGATGGCATGTCGGAAGCCTGCGTGGCATTCAACTCGCCGGTCATCGGCGGCAACGTGAGTCTGTACAACGAATCTCAGGGCACCGATATCGATCCCACTCCGGTGGTCGGCATGCTCGGCGTGATCGATTCTCTCGATCGTCGTCCGCCTGGTGTTGGCTTGGTTGAGCAAGGCCGTCTCATGCTCATCGGTGTCACCCAGCCCGAAGTTTCTGGTTCTCGTTGGGCGCGCGCTCGTGGCCATCGCGGTGGAACCCTTCCCGCTCTCGATCCCGCGCATCATCTGAAGGTTGCCGATGTTGTTCGCCAACTTGTGATCGGCGATGTCGTTGCGGGCATTCACGATGTTTCCGGTGGTGGCCTCGGTGTTGCACTTGCCGAGATGGCAGCGAAGTCAGGCATCGGTGTCTCCGTTGCCCGCGTTGCGAATGCTGCTGAACTTTTTGCTGAAGGTCCATCGCGTGTTGTTGTCTGTGTTGAACCCGAATCAATGAGCATCGTTGAGAATCTCTGTGCCGAAGCTGGAGTTCCGGTTTCTCGCATTGGTGTTGCTGGTGGGGATCGATTCTCGATCAAGGGACTTGTGGACCTTCCCCTGTCAGATGTCATTGATGCATGGACCAACCAAATTCCTGCGGCGCTCGGTGCCGGAACGGCGCAGGACTAAATCGTGCAAACTGAGTGCGTGGATCCAGATGACGACACACCGAAAGAAGCATGTGGCGTCTTCGGTGTGTATGCACCTGAACAAGCGGTGTCACACCTCACGTATTTAGGTTTGTACGCGCTACAACATCGCGGCCAAGAAGCTGCGGGCATGGCAGTAAGCGATGGCTCAACCGTTACGGTCGTCAAAGACACCGGGTTGGTGTCCAACGCGTTCGACGATCGAACGCTCGCTGCTCTTACTGGCCACCTCGCCATCGGGCATACGCGTTATTCCACGACCGGTTCAAGTGTTTGGCATAACGCTCAGCCGGTGTATCGCAACGTTGGTGCGCACACCGTTGCGATTGCGCACAACGGCAACCTGGTCAACACGGCTGAACTCGCCGATCAGTTGGGAATGCTTCCCGGCACCGTGAGTTCCGACAGCGATGTCATGGCGGAATTGCTCGCATCAGAACTTGCGAAGAACCCCGATGAAAGTGCCGATCATCGTGCGCTCGAACGGGCGATGTTGGCCATCCTTCCTCAGCTTAAAGGTGCATTCTCCGTGGTGGCCATGGACGAAGGACACGTCATAGGCGTCCGAGATCCCAATGGTTTCCGCCCGCTGTGTCTCGGAAAACTCGATAACGGATGGGTGCTCGCATCAGAAAGCCCCGCGCTCGATGTCGTTGGTGCGCATCTAGTTCGTGAACTCGAACCCGGCGAGATGATCATCATTGACGCCACTGGATATCGCGCTGTGCGCGTGTTTGAACCATCGGCAATCGATCCGAAACTGTGCTTGTTCGAATTCGTGTACTTCGCACGACCCGATACTCGCCTCTATGGGCAAAGTGTTCACCAAGCGCGAGTGCGCATGGGCGAGAAACTCGCTGAGCAAGCACCGGTTGAAGCCGACCTTGTGATGGGTGTTCCCGAATCGGGTATCCCGGCGGCTGAAGGGTATGCACGAAGCTCCGGCATTCCGTTTGGTCAGGGTCTCGTAAAGAATCGCTATATCGGTCGCACATTTATCGCACCGAATCAGGAAATGCGCGCCCTTGGCGTGCGTATGAAACTCAATCCCTTGCGCGACAACATTGCCGGTCGTCGTCTTGTTGTTGTCGATGATTCGATCGTTAGAGGCACGACAACACGAGCGATGGTCTCGATGTTGCGCGAAGCCGGTGCGGCCGAAGTGCATATGCGCGTTTCATCGCCGCCCTACAAGTGGCCTTGTTTTTACGGCATGGATACCGGCACTCGGGGCGAACTTCTCGCGGCGAATATGAGTGTCGATGAAATTCGCGAATATCTCAACGTCGATTCGCTGTCGTATCTCACTCTTGATCGATTGCTCACTGCCACCGGCGCAGTTGGTGCGGGTTTCTGCGATGCATGTTTGACCGGCAATTACCCCGTCGCGATTCCGGAAGAACTCGGCAAGCACATTCTTGAAATGCCCTCCGCTTCAACACCCGACAAGAGTGAAGTCGGGAGTGTCGCCGAAACCCTCTCAGTTGCGTCGACGCTTCCCGCCCAAGAAGCGCTCCTGTTTACTTCGCCGGAAGAGACCAATGACTGACGACGTGACGAAGGGTGAAACTTACGCCGGAGCGGGCGTGAGTATTGATGCCGGCGAAGAAGCAGTCGATCGCATTAAGTCTCATGTTCGTTCCACGTTTCGTCCCGAAGTTATTGGTGACATTGGTGGCTTCGGTGGGCTCTTTGCTCTTGACCTTGCTCGTTACAAGAAGCCAGTGCTTGTTTCATCAACCGATGGTGTTGGCACAAAGGCCCTCGTTGCACAGGCCACCGGTCGCTTCACCACGATCGGTGTCGACCTCGTTGCGATGTGTGTCGACGACCTTGTGTGTCAAGGCGCCGAACCGTTGTTCTTTCTCGACTACATCGCCGTCGGTCGTCTCGACCCCGATCACATCGATCAATTGGTCGAGGGCGTGGCTGATGGTTGCCGCCAGGCCGGTTGCGCACTTGTTGGCGGTGAAATGGCGGAACATCCCGGCGCAATGGAAGCCGGCGAATTTGATCTCGTCGGCTTTGCCGTCGGAATCGCCGACCGCGACGCGCTCATTACCGGGGCCACGATTACGCCCGGCGATGTTCTGATCGGACTGCCTTCGCAGAACTTACGGTCCAACGGTTTCTCGCTGGCTCGTCGCGTTCTGCTCGAACGAGCACAACTTCCGCTTGATGGTCCGGCCTATAAAGGGGCACATCACTCACTGGCCGATGAACTGCTTGCTCCCTCAGTGATTTTCTCGCCGGCGATCGCTGCGCTTCAAAAAGCGGTTGATGTCCGTGGCGTGGCGCACATCACTGGTGGCGGAATTCCCGGCAATCTCAATCGAGTGCTCCCACGCGGAACCGCCGCGGAAGTTACGCGCGGATCATGGGAAGTACCGCCCATCTTCGGTGAAATCCAGCGCCTCGGTTCTGTGGCCGGCGATGAAATGTCACGCGTGTTCAACATGGGTGTCGGCATGATCGTTGTCGTCTCAGAGTCAGACTCGTTTAAGGCACTCGATACCGCTCGTGCTTCGGGGCATCGAGCCACGGTGATCGGACACATCGTCGAAGGCGACGGCACTGTCCGGATTGTCTGACGCAACCGAGACTCCTCCCGTGGTTGGCGGTTGGCCGGTAGGTTCATAGTCGTGAGTGACGCGACGGCCAAACAGCAACTAATCGATCACCTTCTCCGCTATTCGGTGCGAACGGGTGATTTCACGCTGAAGTCGGGCAAGAAGAGTTCGTGGTTCATTGACTCAAAGCAGACTGCCTGTCGCCCCGACGGATTGTTGCTTTTGGCCGATCTTGCACTCGATCTGATTCCCGCAGATGTCACGGCGATCGGTGGACTCACGGTGGGCGCTGATCCGGTTGCCTACGGCATCGCCGCCGTTGCTGCGACCCGAGGCCGCTTGCTCCGATCCTTCACGATTCGCAAAGAGGCGAAAGATCACGGAGTTGCTGGTCGACTCGCAGGGCCGCTCGAACCGGGCGACAAGTGCGTGATCACCGACGACACCGTCACCCGAGGTACCTCGCCAATGGAAGCAGTACATGTCGCTCGTGAACTTGGTGCCGAACCGGTCATGGTGCTGGTCGTGGTTGATCGAGGCGGCACCTGCCAGGCCATGGCCGAGGCGGAAGGTCTGCAGTTCCGAGCACTAGTGACCGCTCCGGAACTCGGCTTTCCCTACGAAGGCGCCTGAGCCAATACGGGCCTGCAGAAGCCGACTTGGGAGAGTCCATGGCCTGACGGGTAGCGTCTCGCCCCTATGGCTGACTCAACTACCGCCGCATTTAGCATCCGTCTCCGCGTCCGACTCGGCAATGAACCCGGGGCACTGGGCCATCTCGCTACCGCCATTGGTTCGGTAGGCGGAAATATTTGGTCGCTCGAAGGATTCGAAGCCAAGAAGGAATCGCTTGACGAAGACGTCGTCGTCAACTGCTCAAGCGAAGCGCACCAACAGCAAGTGCTCGATGCTGTTCGCGCACTTTCCGATATCGATCTCCTCGAGTGGGAAGACCGTACGTTCGCGTTGCACGCCGGCGGCAAGGTGCATGTCATAAGCCGTATCCCTGTGAACGATCGAGATGACCTCTCGATGGCGTACACCCCAGGCGTTGCCCGAATTTGCTCCGCGATCGAAAAGGATCCGTTGCTTTCGCACGATCTCACCATTCGCAAGAACACCGTTGCCATCGTGAGTGACGGAACCGCAGTACTTGGTCTCGGCGACATTGGCCCACTCGGCGCAATGCCCGTGATGGAAGGCAAAGCGCTGCTGTTCAAGGAATTTGCTGGCGTCGATGGTTTCCCCATCTGTCTCAATACCAAAGATCCTGAAGAAATCATTCGCACCGTCGTGAACATCGCTCCGTCATTTGGCGGCATCAATCTTGAAGACATTGCCGCTCCGGCATGTTTCGTGGTGGAAGATCGCCTCAAGGAACTGCTCGACATTCCTGTGTTCCACGACGATCAGCACGGCACCGCGGTTGTGACGCTCGCTGCGCTTATGAATTCGCTCAAGATCGTCAATAAGAAGATGGAAGATCTCACCGTGGTCATCGCCGGCGTTGGTGCCGCGGGTGTCGCGATTTCGAAGATCCTCATGAATGCCGGAGTTCGCAACATCATTGGCGTCGACCGAGAAGGCGCTGTCTATAACGGGCGCGGAAACCTCAACGTCGCCAAGCAGTGGTTTGCGGAAAACACCAACCCTGAAGGTCGTAAAGGTTCACTGGCCGACATCATGCCGGGTTCCGATGTGTTTATCGGTGTGAGCGGTCCGAACCTCATCAATCGCCAGGACGTCCTGACCATGGCGAAGGATCCGATCGTGTTTGCCATGGCGAACCCCGATCCCGAGATTCGTCCAGAGGAAGCTGAAGGTTGTGTTGCAGTTATGGCAACGGGCCGAAGCGATTTCCCGAACCAGATCAATAACGTTCTTGCGTTCCCCGGTATTTTCCGTGGCGCGCTCGATTGCGGCGCAACACAGATCACCGAAAACATGAAGGTTGCTGCTGCGTATGCAATTGCGAATGCAGTAAGCGCCGAGGATCTTGCCCCCGATCACGTCATTCCGTCGGTGTTCGATAAGCGTATTGCTCCGTTGGTTGCTGCGGCTGCGGCTGAAGCCGCAATTCGCGACGGCGTCATTCGAAAGCGCTGATCAACGTGTCGCGGTTCGACGCGATCACCTTTGATTTCTGGGACACGCTCGTTCGAGCTGATACCGCCGCGACTCGGGTTCAGCGCCGCCTTGCCATTGCCGAGGTGCTTGTTAGCCACGGACTTCCCGCGGAACATGACGAGATCAATGCCGCGTTCGACGAAGCGTTTCGAAGGTTCGACGCGTCGTGGGGACTGGGCGAGCAGTTCACCGGTGAACATGCCGCCGAAACAGTGCTCGAGGTTCTCGGACACACGAACGATGAACAGGTCCGCATTCGAATCATCGACGCCTACCTTTCTGCACCGCGCAC
>CAMAYJ010000076.1 GCA_945862505.1 Bifidobacterium breve
CGCTGCCTCGCGGATCAATCGCATCGTTTCCCAACCTTGCCCACTTCGGTCCTCTGGAAGACCCCGCGACAATCGCGGCATCAGTTCTTGAGGCGTTTTCTCAAGTGGATTGACGCTTCTCGCGGCAACTGTCGCTAGGTCTGCGTAGCCTGCCAAACATGGCCTTGAAACTCCCCACCTCGCTTTCACCCTCGAAGGTCTCGACGTTCACCGACTGCGCGCTTTCGTTCCGATTCTCCGCCATTAACAAGATCCCGCAGCCCCCAACGGTTGCGACCGTCAAGGGAACACTGGTGCATTCAGCACTTGAACGTCTCCTCGCCCTCGACGCAGCCGATCGCACCGTTGACAACGCCATCACATGTCTTCACGATGCTTCAGCCGAGCTCGACACCGATCCCGAATGGCAAGAGCTTGCGCTCAATGCCGACGAGCAAGCCGTGTTCTTTCGCGAGGCAGATGTGCTCGTGCATAAATATTTCGACATTGAGGATCCAACCAGTATCGAGCCAATCGGTCTCGAACTCCATGTCGAACATGAGCTCACTGTCAAAGAGGGCTCAACTGTCACGCTGCGCGGCATCATCGATCGACTCGAACGCGATGCCAACGGCCAACTCGTCGTGAGCGATTACAAAACTGGAAAGGCTCCCGCCGAGGGTTACCAGCAGTCACGTCTTACCGGGGTGCACATCTATTCGTACCTGTGCGAACAGATCTACGGCGAGCGTCCCGGAAAGGTGCAACTTCTCTTCCTCGGCGGATCGCCGACAATTGTCGAAACCATCCCGACCGAACAATCAACACGGCAAATCGAGCGCAAGGTCACCTCGATTTGGTCAGCAATAGAAACCGCCTGCGAGCGTGACGACTTCCGCCCGAAGAAGTCCAGGCTCTGCTCGTGGTGCTCCTACCAGCAATGGTGTCCCGAATTCGGCGGCAACCCCGACGATGCTCCAAATTACGCCGAGGATCCTGACCGTCCCGCTCGCAGCAACGGTTTCCGCCAGCCCTGAACGAGCCCGTTCGCTCCTCCCCTAACATCGTCACCCGTGACAAGCATCGAAGAGACCGAACCGACCCACGAATTGAGCGTGATCGATCGCTTCGACGAACGTGTCGATGAATTCTTCGATCGTTTCCGCGGTACCGAGCCCACTGATCGCATCATCTATGCGCTGACCGAACTCGGCGACTTCGGATTGATCTGGGTGCTGCTCGCCTTTGTCCGCGGACTTCGCTCCGAAGAGGACGGCCGGGCCGCGTGGCGCCTCATGGCAGTACTCGCCGCCGAGTCGGTCATCATCAACGGGATCGTAAAAACGCAGTTCAAGCGTGAGCGACCCGTCATCCAAGAACCACGACCCCACCGCCTTCGTATTCCACTTTCGACCAGTTTCCCCAGCGGGCACTCGAGCACCGCGATGGTTGCCGGAGTTCTATTGGCGCAGAAATCTTCAACGCCGACGAAGGTCGCCCTCTTCGGGCTTGGCGGTCTGGTTGCAGTAAGTCGCATCCACGTGCGAATTCACCATGCCTCCGATGTTGCCGGCGGCCTTGCTGTCGGCCTTGGCCTCGGTGCGATTGCTCGCGCCGTATTCCCGCTTTATCGCCGTCGCCGCTAAGCGACAACAACCTCCGACCCAACCTCGACCATGAATCGCAGGTACACACCATGACTCTCAACTTCGCCATTACGTGGGACTACCGATGCCCATTCGCTCGCATCGTTCACGCCCACATCGTCGAAGGTCTTCTCGATGGTGCCGACTGGAACGTACGGTTTGTGCCGTTCTCGCTCGGTCAGGTGCACATCGAAGAAGGCGATGCCCCCATTTGGGATCACCCCGAAGATGACACCGGCCTCCTTGCCCTTCAGGCCGCCGTCGTCGTGCGCGACACCAACCCCGAACAGTTCCCCGTCGTCCATCGAGCGCTGTTCGAAGCCCGTCACGCTGAAGGAGCGCAACTGCGTGAGGAATCTGTCCTTCGCTCACTCCTTGACGCCAACGGCATCGACCCAGACCCGGTGTTCATCGAGGTTGCGACCGGCCGTCCGCTCGCAACCATTCGTGACGAGCACACCGCCGCAGCCCGTGACCTCGACGTCTGGGGAGTCCCCACGTTTATGACCGAGGGCCAAGCAGCATTTGTTCGCCTCATGGACTTACCCACCGACGCTGCTGATGCACGTCGGTCAGTTGAACGCATCGTCGACATGCTCGGCGGGTGGCCTTCGCTCAACGAGTTCAAGCACACGAGCCTCGATCGTTAGATCGTTCGCAACAATCAGTCAGCCAAACGCGACGATGCGCGGCCCGAAAGCCGCGCATCGCATCGATTGATTGTTCAGAGCGAGCACAAGGCTCGGTGAGACTTAGCTCTGGACGAGTACAGCGGCTTCTGACGCCACTAGGGAACGGATGTCGAGCAGGAGATCGGCAACTTCGTTTGTGCTGACCAACTCGCGGTGAAGCATCTCGCCCAGAGCGCGGTCGATAATCGACAGTGCCTCGGTCAGTGCTTCCATCTCGTGGGTTTCAGTCATTGTGTCTCCTGTCCTAGCTGGCGGTTGAGATTTGCTTCCTCCGACCGAAGCCTCGGGGAGCAGTACTTCACTTGCCACTGCGGTTACTCACGCATCGTAGAGGCCAGCGAGTGCGATTCGTGCGTCAATTCAGAGAATTACGCGTGAGAATTCCATCGGACTGACCCATCAGCGACGCCCGTCACTGTCGCTCCCCCGCACTAGCGTCATCAGCCATGAGCGCTGTGCCTGCCCATCCGCTGGGTCTCACCTTCGCGAGTTTCGCGTCACTCGGCCCCAGCGCCGGGTTCACCGCTGCCGATTGGGCCGTAGATGCCGGCTATTCCTCGTTCTGGGTCGCCGAAACCACTGGTCTCGAGGCATTCTCCACCTTGGCTGCACTCGGCGCCGCTCAGCCCACGCTGGGCCTAGGCACCGGCGTGCTTGCCACCCAACTTCGCACTCCAGGGGTGACCGCTATGGGTGCGGCCACGCTCCAAGCACTCCACCCTGAGCGCGACATCTTCCTTGGTATCGGCGTGTCCTCACCCGCGGTGGTCTCCCGTTGGCATGGCGCCGAGTACGGCGATCGCCCACTTGCTCAAATGCGTGAAGAACTCACGCTGCTCCGCATGTGTCTCAGCGGAGAGAAAGTCGACTTTGCCGGCGACTTCCACACGGTGAAGGGTTTCCGCTTGGGTGTTCGCCTTGGCGAGAAGCGACCAAAGATCATCCTTGCCGCTCTCAATCCACGCATGTTGAAATTGGCCGGTGCACTTGCCGACGGTGTCCTACTCAATTATCTGCCCGCGTCGCATGTCCCGTGGTCAGTCGAGCAAGTACGGTCCGGCGGCGATGCAACGGTCTATGGCTACGTACACGTCGGCGTCACCGATCCCGAACCGCACCGAGATTCTGCTCGCAAAGATTTGTTCTCGTACATCGTGGTCGATTCCTATGCCGACAATTTCATTCGCGCTGGTTTCGCCGACGAAGTTGCGCAGGTGCGCGAATGTCATGCCGCCGGCAACCGCGATGCCGCACTGGCTGCAGTCTCCGACCGCATGGTCGATGCCATCGACGTTCTTGGCGACGCAGCCCATGTCCATGCCACCGTGCAGGCTTATGTCGACGCCGGCGTCGAGGTCCCCATCATCATGCCGATGCCTTGGGGCCAAGATCGCATGATCGTCATTGCCGACACCATCAACGCTGCAGCCGGGCGGTTCTAGTCATGCCCCCTGTTCGCCGCCCTAAGGGCAAGAAAGCCGAAGCCGCCGACCCATTCCCCGCTGACGGCCTGAGCGAGATTGGCCTTACGCCTGGCACCGCAGTTCGATTCCGTCGCCGCGACACCGAACGTTGGAAAGACGGCACCGTCACGCGCCGCGAGGCCGACGGCAGTATCGGCGTCTGCGATTCCAAAGGCGCCATGCGGGCCATGCCCGTCGATGCCGTCGAAGTAAAAGAGCGTGGCCCCCGAGGCGGCGTCATGTGGATTCCGCTCACCGCTTGGGCTGGGCGAACCGAACAACTCAAACTGCTCTGAGTCGGCGCCGTATTTCGGCCGAAATTCAACGAGGAGTGAGTTCTCGCACTGCTTGTTCGGTGTCAACCCCAGCCATACCGAGCACAGCGAGCGCAGGCGTTGTAACGCCGTTGTCGATATAGCGCTGAATATGCGCACGACACTGTGCATAGGAGCCATGCACGATGAGTTGATCGACAACCTCGTCGGGGATTGCCTCTAACGCAGCGGCCCGATCGCCGGCTTTCCACGCATCCCACATCCCCTGCAGTTGCGGACCACGGCCTAACCATTCGTGGAACGCCGCATACACCGGCACATTGAGATAGGCCGCAATCGCAAACTTTGCTTGCGCGCGCACCGTCTCGGCATCTTCAGAAGGAACCACGAAGATTCGAGCAACGATTTCCTTGTCGTCACCATGGGCGGTGACGATTGGCGCAACTCGAGCAACATCGTCGGCCGAAAGCCAGTTGATTATTGCGCCGTCGCCTTCACGGCCGGCGAGATTCAACATTCCTTCACGTAATGCGGCAATGAGAATCGGAACAGGCTGTTCAGGAGCGGCGTTCAGTTTGAAACCACGAATGGAAAACGTGTCATAGGTTTCCGTGATCTTCTCGCCGGTAAGAGCGGAGCGCACAAACCGCACAGTGTCACGAACCCGCTTGTAGGGCTCATCGAATTCGATTCCGTTCCAGCGGCCAACAATGACATCGGATGATGTTCCAAGCCCCAACACGAATCTTCCGGGCGCGGCTTGAGCCATGGCCAACGCGCTCTGCGCAATTACCGCGGGGCCACGAGTAAACACCGGAACAATCGCCGTGCCGAGGCGCAACGACGGCGCCCACTGAGAAGTCAGTACAAGCGGCGTGAATGCATCGGTGCCATCGGTTTCGGCCGACCATGCATCGGTGTAACCGAGTTCAGCGAGTTCAGATATGCGCTCTTGTTGCGCGTGCAAAGGTGCACGGTCGAACGGAATGGTGATGCCATAGCCACGATACGGAGCCATCAGTTGCCTTTCCACGGGCGGATCATGGCCGATTGACTTGCGGTTGCCATGAGCGTGCCATCTTCGGACCACAAATAAATGTGCCCATGGCCAAACCCACGCGCCACAGCTTCGATGCGCACATCAGCAAGCACCCATTTGGTGGGAACGATGTTCATGACACGAATCGTGTTGTCGAGACTGTTGGAGTTGATCTCGGAAGTCATCGCCATACCGAGACCCATCGGAACGAAATCGCCGAGCACCGCGAGCGACGCGGCAGAGGCTTCAAGGATCTCGGGCATGCGCACCCAAAATGCGGTGTGCCCCGTGCCGGGTTCATCGATGGCCATGCGCATATCGAGGCGGCTGGAAATGGAATTGCCGGGGTCGAACCGAAGTTGGCGGGGAGGACAATCTTCCGGGTGAGGAACCTCCGGCGGGCTCACCCACTGGCCTTCCTCGGCCATCTCGCGGCTACCCAGCGACGCGTTCACAATGAAGATCGTTGAATCGCCCACCTGCCCGGTGACCCGAGCTTGTGTGGTGGTGCGGCCGGATGCGTCGATACGGATGTCGAGATCAACCACCGATGGTGGCTTCGTGTAGTTGATGTACTGCGCACAGGCCCACACCACTGGGCGTTCAGTTACCCGTTCAAGGGCATCGATCGCTGCGCCAAGGCCACAGCCTCCGAAGAGGGTCCCGAGACCGCTACAAATGCCCTCGGTAACCGGCAAATACCAGCGCATGGGGTTGTGTGTGGGCTGGAGTCCCAGCCATTCCTTTGCATCCACCGCACGGAGCGTAGATGGGTTGGCGCTCTTTACCTCCACTGTCACACCCCTTCGCCACACTGCGGGTTATGAAGAATGCACCCACACTCCACACCAGCGGTGTTCATCGTCTCCCCGAGGGGCCAGCCTCTTGGCATCTCGATGACACCACCCGCCAACGTGCCCTTGCCGGCATCGCCCTAGCCCGCGCTGCGCTCGCCGCAGCGCTAGCCGGTCACGAGCCCGAGCAAGCAACACTCGAGCTGCACCACCACGCAACTGCGGCCTAGCCTTCCTGTTCAACAATCAGCGGTAGTAGCCGAGTATGTCGACGATGAACTGCGTCGAACCAGGGCTTCCGTTGACAACCGTGATCTGGCGATTTGTGTTGAGTGTGAGTGAAATGCCGTTGGCCAGGATCTGACCACTTGCACTCCAGTTGATGCTTGATGCCGACACAGTCATGGTGCCGCCAGGGTTCACGGCGAGCCATCCGTTTCCGGCTGTTTCAACGACGGTGACGTTCGCGAACACCGCGGTAGCACCTGCAGGAACGAAGTTGGTGGTCACAAGTGTGCCGCTGAAGGGGTCATAACTATTGGCAACGGAAATCGTCCGATTTTGACCGCTCCCAAGAGCACCATTCGGCGAGAACGAACCGAGGCGCGAGTCGTACACACGGCCGGGCGTAAGCGGCGTAAACGCTCCCGCAGTTGACGGACCAGAAAGCATTCGCCAGGTTCCCGGAGTTCCACCGGCCACGCAGAACCAGATCACGCCAGCGCTATCGACCACGATGTCACGCGCTTGGTAGGTCCCCCCCGAGGTAAGCGGTGAGGTTGCGTCGTTGCTAAATCGAAGCGATGTTTCGCTCGCCTCGATGGAGACACCTACGTCGAGACCCGACGCGAAGACCCCAACGCTCCCATGGCCATGCAGTCCCCTTCCCGACATAGATCGGCCATAGACGCCCGCGGAATCACTTGCTACTCCGCCCGATGTCCCATAGATGGCAACCTGTGCCATCGTCTCGCCGTAAACACCGACGCCAGTATCGGAGCTTCCCCAGACACCCGAGAAGTCGCCGTCCCCACGGACGCCAACACCGCCGGCGCCTACCGAGCCTCCCATCACGGCAACGCTGTTAATGCCTGACGAGAGTGCGGCGACGGCAATGCCGTTAATGCCCCCGGCCCGAGCGTCCACGCCGATCGAGTCCGTTCCCGATCCCCCATTCGCGGTGACGGCAGGACTGCCACCATTGAAAGTTCCCGTTGCGGCGGCAGCAGGAGTTGCAGCCGCAACCAGACCCACACCGCCAGCGACTGCGCCAGCGGCAAGAACTCCGGCAGCTCGCAATGCGTTTCGTCGTGACATCTCTGGTTGGTCCACCGCCAGCGAAGTAACGACAGATGGATCAGCGCTTTCCGACCCCAGTTCCTCTTGAGCCACAGATGCCACGAACTCGGTGGCCTGAAGACGTTGTTCTCGCAATTCACGGCGCACCGCAGCAAGTTCAGTGTTCAATTCCTCAACTCGTCGAGCCAGTGCCTCGAGGCCATCCTGAAGTACTCCAGCGCTGCGATCTTCACTCATGATTTTCCCCCGATTTTGAATAGAAACAACACACTGCTACCACAAGTTGCTCTGATTTCCCGCAAAAACTTCGAACCAAACCGACGTAGGATTGGGATATGCGCGAAGTCGTGATTGTTGATGCCGTCCGTACTCCTGTTGGTCGTCGCAATGGGGCCTTGTCCTCGATGCATTCGGCCGACCTTCTTGCCGTGCCGCTCAAGGCGCTGTTCGATCGAACCGGTATGGATCCGGCCGAGGTCGGGCAGGTCATTGGAGGCTGTGTGAGCCAAATCGGCCAGCAAGCGTTCAACATCACCCGCACCGCCTGGCTCACTGCAAGTCTGCCACTCGAGGTTGCCGCCACCACGGTCGACACGCAATGTGGCTCGAGCCAACAAGCCGTCGACATCGCCTATGCACTCATTGCAGCGGGCGTCATCGATAGCGCCGTGGCTGGCGGCGTTGAAGTCATGAGCAAAGTCCCGATCGGCTCCAACGTGGCCAAGGGAATGAACATGGGATCACCCATCCCGAAGTCCTACTTCCCGCAGTACGAATACACCTCTCAGTTCGATGGCGCCGAACGCATCGCAAAGAAGTGGAACATCACTCGCGAAGACACCGATGCGCTTGGTCTCGCTTCTCAAGAACGCGGCGCAAAGGCGTGGGCCGAAGATCGCTTCGCAACACAGATCATCCCGGTCGACGCGCCCGACCTCGGTGAAGACGGCAAGCCCACCGGCACAACCCACCACGTTGCTCGCGACGAAGGTCTGCGCGACACCACCGCCGAAAGCCTCGCCGGCCTCAAGCCAGTGTTCGGTGACGACGGCGTGCACACTGCCGGCAATGCCTCGCAGATTTCCGATGGTGCTGGCGCAGTCCTTCTCATGACGCCCGAGAAGGCGAAGGAACTTGGCCTCACCCCGATCGCCCGCATCGTCGACACCTGCCTTGTTGGTGTCGATCCGATCTTGATGCTTACCGGCCCCATCGATGCCACCCAGCATCTTCTTGAGCGCAACAACCTTTCGGTTGACGACATCGATCTGTTCGAGATCAATGAAGCATTCGCTTCGGTTGTTCTGGCCTGGGCGCGTGAACTCGACGGTGATCTTGAGCGAGTGAACCCCAACGGTGGCGCGATTGCGCTCGGTCATCCGCTTGGCGGCACCGGCTCCATCCTCATCACCAAAGCAGTGCACGAACTGCAGCGCACCGGCGGCAAGCGTGCGATCGTCACGATGTGCTGCGGCGGCGGTCTCGGCACCGGCACCCTCATCGAACGACTCTGACCAAG
>CAMAYJ010000077.1 GCA_945862505.1 Bifidobacterium breve
GACATTTGGTTGTCCTCGCCGGCAAAGGATTTGGTCGTCAACGAAACAGGAGCCGTTGTAGGTGCAGTCGTAGAACACGACGGCACGCGCACACGCGTCGGTGCGCGCAAGGGCATCGTGCTTGCCTGCGGCGGTTTCGAATGGAACCGAGAGATGGTCATGACCCATCTCGGTTACGACGTAAAGCCTCTGAGTCCTGGCGGCAATACCGGCGATGGACTTTCGATGGCGATGAAAGCGGGAGCGCAACTCGGAAATACGACCTCGTACTGGGGTACGCCTGTGATGTTCGATCCCGAGATCACCCGCAACGGCGAAATGGTTCCCCAGTTCGAATGGGGCCGCGGCGAACCTTCTTCAATGGTTGTGAATCAGAGGGGCAATCGCTTCGCCAACGAAGCACTGCCGTACAACGACTTCCCGAAAGCATTCGGCGTCTTTGATTCCACCAATCACGAGTTCCCGAACGCCGGGCCGTGTTGGCAGATTTTCGACAACGTCGTGCGTTCCAACGTGCGCGTACTTTCAATGCTTCCCGGCGAACCCGACCCCGATTGGGTCATCAAAGCCGATTCCATTGCGGAATTGGCTTCGATGATCAGCATCGACCCCGCCGCTCTCGTCGCGACTGTTGATCGATTCAACGAGAACGCGGCGAATGGCGTTGACCCAGACTTTGAGCGCACTAGCAAAGGCCTTATGGGGCCAGGCACGATGAAGCCGCTTACCGAAGGCCCGTTCTACGCAGTGCGTATCTATCCAGGGATGCTCGGCACAAACGGCGGACCGATGATCAGCAAAGACGCCGAAGTTCGCCGCCAAGGTGGCGGAGTCATCGAAGGCCTCTACGCCGCTGGAAATACCGCGGCGAATGTCTTTGGTTGGGCGTACCCAAGCGGCGGCGGCACCATCGGCAACGGCACCGTGTTTGGTTACCGAGCCGGGATCCATGCTGGATCCCGCCCGGCACGCGACATCTAACTGAATCTCGCTACGACTTCGGAATAACTCCGCCTGCAGCGATCCAACGTGAGATCACTTCGCCAGCCTCAGCAGGCGAATACACGTCTTCTTCGTAGCTCCATTTTCCGTTACCGGCATAATGGAGAATCGTGTTGACGTCGAAGCCGTAATAGCCATCGTCGCCATCGGGCGCAGGCAGGATGTTTGGAATGAGCGCGCTCACTCGGTTTCCTTCAATGAACTTGTAGGAAACGGGAAATTCCATTGATGGGAATGGCTGCATCACGCCATTGATCCAGTCACGGATTTCTTTCTGACTCTTGAAATAGCCATAGTGATGTTCGCGATAGTGAGCATCGTCGGTGAACTGATCAGCCCATTGGTTCCAGTCGCCAGTTGCCACGGCAACCTCGCCGCGCTTGCGGTAGTTCTCGAACTCTTCTTCGATCTCCTCACGCGGAAATGCTGGCTCGACAGGCGTCGGCGCCCATCCATCAATGCCCTCAAGTGATCGGTCCTGCGGCGTTTCACGGGTGCCGCCGGCGCGGATCCAGTCGACAAACACCCGACCAGCATCTTCGGGGTTGTAATAGTCGCCTTCGAAACTGAACTTTCCGTCGCCGGCGTATTCAAGAATCGTCGTGTTCGGGAAGCCGAACCGCTGACCGGTACCGGTGGGGTCGGGAAGGTTGTTCCAGATGTAAAAGCTGATCCGATTGCCCTCGATCATGTACCAATCGATCCAGAGGGTCATTGTCGGATAGTCGGCCATGCAGTCGACGATCCACTTCTCGATCGCAGCACGCCCATTGAAAACGCCAAGGTTGTGTTCCTCGTAGAGGGCGTCCTCGGTGAACAACTGCGCCCACCCGGCCCAGTCGTGGGTCTCGACACCACGACGGCGAAATTCGGCAAACGCCGCTTCGATCTCTTCACGCGGATATGTCGTCATTTGGATTCCCCTTATCCCCCGAACAATCTGCGCACCTTATCGGCAATGCCAAATCGATGGAGCGGTCATCGCTATTGCGAAAACCCGAGGCCGGAGTGGCCGAGAGGAATGGCGTGTGTGACAGAGGCCCGCCATCTCTGACAATCTGACTACTCGCGACAGTTCGTCGCCACAGCATCTCGCAGGGGGAACTTCCATGGCTGACACCATCGATACCGACTACATCCGTCGAGCAGTCGAGTATTCCGATCTCGCAGCCCTCCGTGTCGCCATCTTCCAGGCGTGCGGCGACGCCGAAATTGCTGCACTTGGCCCTGTGGCACAGCTCAGTCCCGAGGATCGCTCACGCCTCATGGAGCGATGCATCGAGTTGCTCTCCACCGACCTTGCATCTTGGTCACTGCGAACCCCATCCGATACCGAGATCTACTCGATGCTCGACATGGTTCTTGGCAAGCCGACTGAACCCGGCGACTTTGAGTTGCGCAAGATGGTTCTTTCGTTCGAAGACTTCCCGGGCTTCGCCGAATGGCCGGCACCGGAAATCAAAGCTCCCGAAGGCTTCCATGTTGCGATCATCGGCGGCGGCTTCAACGGCATCGCTACCGGCGTACAACTCGAACAACTCGGAATCGACTTCACGGTCTACGAACGACGCGAAGAACTCGGTGGGACCTGGGCCATCAACCGCTATCCCGACATTCGAGTCGACACGCTCAGCTCATCTTACGAATTCAGTTTCGAGAAGGACTACCAATGGGACGAGTACTTCGCTCGCGGCCCCGAGGTACGTGCATACCTGACTCATATCGCCACCAAGTTCGGCGTCATGGATCATGTGAAGCACGGTCACGATCTGATCGAAGCTCGTTTCAATGACGACACCAAGTTGTGGCGCGTCACGTTCCGTCTCACCGATGGTTCGACTGTTTCACGCGATGTGAACGCAATCGTCAGCGCTGCCGGCCTCTTTGCCAACCCGAGTCTTCCAAATTTCCCGGGCATCGAGAACTTCGGGGGCCTCGTCATTCATCCGACCCAGTGGCCCGAAGGTATCGACCTAAGCGACAAGCGCGTCGCCGTCATTGGCAATGGTTCAACCGGCGTGCAGTTGCTTGGCCGCGTTACCGAGATGTCAAAGCACGTCACCATGTTCCAACGCACTCCGCAGTGGATCAGCCCACGTGACAAGTACGGACAGCATGTTGAGCCCGAATCTCGTTGGCTCATCAACACGATGCCCGGCTATTGGAACTGGTGCCGCATCACCTCGATCATGCACTTGTTCGATTTCGACAAGGACTTCCTTATTCGTGATGTGGAGTATGAAAAGACTGGCGGACAAATCACCGCCAAGAGCGACTTCGTCCGCAACATGCTTCTTGACTACATCAAGACCGAAACCGGTGGCCGACAGGATCTCATCGACAAGCTGATTCCTGACTATGCCCCGATGGTTCGTCGACCAATCGTCGACAACGGTTGGTACCGAGCCCTCACACGCGACAACGTGGAACTCGTTACCGAAGACATTGTGCGCTTCACCGATACCGGTATGGAAACGGCCGACGGCGTGCATCACGATCTCGATGTTGTTATCTCCGCTACGGGTTACGACATCGTGAAGTACCTCTGGCCCGCGGAATACTTCGGCCGCAATGGTGTGAACCTTCACGAAAAGTGGGAAGAAGAATCTCCCATGGCCTATGTCGGCATGATGGTTCCCGGATTCCCGAACCTGTTCACGCTCTATGGCCCGAACTCCCAGCCCGTCTCAGGCGGCGTAGCGCTTCCTGCTTGGTACCAAATGTGGGCGGGCTTTGTCGCTCGCTGCCTCATTGGAATCATCGAGCAAGGCAAGCAGACCGTCGAAGTCACCGACGAAGCATTCCGTGAATACAACGAGAAACTCGTTGAAGAATCACAGAAGCTCATCATGGTGACCGAAGAGGCATCGGCGAAAAAGAACTACTACGTGCAGAACGGTCGCATGCAGGTCAATGCTCCGTGGGAAACCTGTGACTACTACCGCATGACCTCGTATCCCGACCCCGAGGCCATCGTCTACGAGTGAACTTGTTGGTCGGCCCTCCAAGAGCCGACCAACGTTTCACTACGCCATGAGGTAGTCGTCAACGTTGATCTCTCGCGTCCATGACCAATAGTCAACAAGCCGGAACGGGCTCACCGTATGGATTTCTCCGGCCTCGTTGCGGAAATGCGTATGCGTGATCCCAGGGTGTGACCACACCATCTGCTTAATGAGCTCTTGTTGCTTTGCGTGGTACGCCTCGTAAAGCTCTGGCTTCGGCTCCATTGATTTCGCACCGGTGAGTGCAAGTTCGTCAAGACACTTGCTGATGTAACGCATCTGACATTCAGAGTGAAAGATCAGACTTCCGCCGTGATTCAAATGCGTACTTGGCCCGTAGGTCATGAACAGATTCGGGAATCCCGGAACGGTGATGCCGAGGTAGGCCGAGGGCCGATCGCTCCAAAACTCGTTGAGCGACACTCCGTCGCGACCAATGAACTCCATAGGGAACAGCACCTTGCTCATTTGGAAGCCGGTCGCAAACACGATGATGTCGGCCTCGTAACGCTGACCATCAACCGCCACGACACCTGTCGCGTCGATGTGGTCGATTGCCGTGCGCACCAGTTCAACGTTGTCGCGCTTTAACGCGTTCAGCCACGAGCCATTGTCCTGCAACGTGCGCTTGCCGGTTGCCGGGTAATCCGGGATGACTTTGGCCAGCAGTTCTGCGTCGTCGCCCACCTGACCGGTGATCCAATCGGTGAACATCTGTCTTGCCATGTCATTCGCGGCATTGATTGAGCGATCTTGATGGGGCCATTCGGGATCGATCTTGGCGTTGGCCAGCGAACCATCGCAACCAGGCCAGAACAACAAGAACCGATACCAACGTCCGAAGAACGGAAGATGCTGGATCGCCCACGTCAGTCCGGCCGGAACCTTCTCGTGATAGTTCGGATTCGGGAACATCCACTGAGCGGTGCGCTGGAATACGACGAGCGATGCAACGTCGGGTGCAATCGTTGGAGCGATCTGAAAGCCGCTCGCTCCGGCTCCGATCATGATCACGCGTTTGCCGGCATAGTCAATGGAGTGATCCCAGCGCGCCGAATGGAACGACGCTCCAGCGAATGTTTCGATGCCCGGAATATCGGGAATCTTGGGTCGATTCAACTGTCCGACTGCAGTGATGACAGCGCGAGCATCAAGAACTTCCTCAAGACCGTCACTCGTGCGCACCACAACATGCCAAAGGCCGGCATCGTCATCCCAAGTTGCACGCACGACCTCGGTCGAGAAACGAATCTGCGACCACAGATCATGACGGTTCGTGACTTCTTCGAAATACGCCCGGATCTCTGGCTGCTTGGCGAAGTATTCGGTCCAATGGTCAGACGGTTCGAATGAATAGCAATAGAAGTGATTGCCCACATCAACACGACATCCCGGATAGGAGTTTTCGTACCAAGTCCCACCGACGCCAGCATTCTTCTCAATGACGGTGAAGGGAATGCCGGCCTGCTTGAGGCGAATGCCGGCAAGAACACCTGACTCCCCCGCTCCGATCACCACGACCGGCAATGTTGCGCGGGCTTCAGCCGATGAATGACTCACGACGCTGCGCTGGTCGGTTCCGTCGAGTTCCATGTCTTCGAGCATCATCGGCACGTACTCAGCGGGAACTTCCTCACAGACAAGCCAGGCCATCATTTCGCGCAGCAGTGCTTCATCGGGCGGTGGCGGCAGAACACAACCGCTGTCGCGATAGGAACGAATGACATCGAGCGCGTGTGCTCGGATCTCGGCTTTTTGGTCTTCGGGCAGGTAGCCCTGGATTTCGTTGAGGAACAGGCCGAGCGGACGAATCGGTCCCCGGATCCAGGACGCGTCGCCGGTCATGTGGACCATCGACAGAACGAGCGTCGGGATGCTCACATCCGCAAGCATTGCCTCGATCGTGGCGTCGTCATCGGTGATGGGAAGCCCCACGTGCGGATTGCCTTCGTACAGATCTGATATCGCCATGACTTCCCCTTAAGCCTTTTTCACGAACTTTGCCTTCAACAGAATTCCTTGTCCGTTGATTTTGGTATCAATTTCGTGATCCCCGGAGACAAGTCGGATATTTGAGAACTTCGTGCCGATCTTGAGCGCGTTGGTCGACCCCTTGAGGGGCAGTCCTTTCACGAGGACAACCGAATCTCCATTCATGAGGAGGGTTCCGTTTGCGTCGTAGATCTCGCCAAGCCCATCGCCGTCGCCGTCGCCCACCCACTCGTGGCCACAGGTGACGCACTCAAATCCATCGGTCGTGGTCACGACATCGGTCAAGGAACAAATGGGGCACTCCGGTGAATCCATAGGGAAGGTTTACCTCCCCCACCAACAGTGCCCCACCAGACGCGAAACGGCCCCACCGAAGGCGGGGCCGAGAGCTGATTGCTTTGGTGTCGGAGGGGGGACTTGAACCCCCACGCCCTTGCGGGCACTAGATCCTTAGTCTAGCGCGTATGCCAATTCCGCCACTCCGACGTGGCCCCCCGGATGCGCCGAAGCGACCGGTTTGCGAGTGATCAATCTAGCCCAGCGACCCCCCTATCTCGCCAACCGGCTGATCAGGTCAGGATTCGGTCACGCCGGTGCGCCGGACAAGGCAGGATGATGACCTCGTTCATCACGCCGTCCGTAGGAGTTCCTTCAATGATCGGAAAAGATCGCCGCATTCTCGTCATCGGCGCAGGCCCGGGCGGCATCATCTCGGCGTACAAATTTCGCGAGGCGGGTTACACCGACGTCAAGGTGCTTGAACGGGACGGTGAGGTCGGTGGCACATGGCAACGCAGTCGCTATCCGGGGCTCTCCTGCGACGTCATGATCCATGCCTATTCGTTTTCATTCAATCTCAATCCATCATGGCCTCGGTCGTATGCGTCACAGCCCGAGATCCTCGAGTACATGCGTGACTCTGTCGACGCCCTCGACCTTTGGCCGATGATCCATTTGAACACCGGCGTGTCCAGTGCGACATGGAACGATGACACCGCCGAGTGGGTCGTCACAACCTCGACTGGTGAGACTCTCGTCGCCGACATCGTCATCAGCGCTCAAGGAATGTTCGGCGAAATAAAATGGCCCGACATTGCTGGACGCGATTCATTCTCTGGGGAATTGATTCACACGGGCGAATGGCCCCACGATCTCGACATAACAGGCAAGCGCGTTGCCGTCATTGGCAGTGCTGCAAGTGCGGTGCAAAGTATTCCGGAAATCGCCAAACTCGCCGACACCCTGTATTCCTTCCAGCGGTCGCCTCAATGGGTGCTTCCCAAAGAAGAGTTTCCGATTCCTTCAGAACAGATCGAAGAGTTTCGATCGAATCCAGAAGTGCTTCAGGGCTATCGCGACGCGATCATGAACTACATCGGCCCAAATGCGCCGTTTAGCAACAAAGAGATTCTTGGTGGAGCCGAATGGGCCGGTGCTGTCGCCATTTCTGTCATCGACGATGAGAAGACACGTGAGGGTCTCACCCCGCACGTTCCATGGGGTTGCTTCCGACCATTGTTTTCGAACGACTACTACCCCGCATTCAATCGACCGAATGTCGAACTCATCACCGATGCAATCGAGTGCATCACGCCAAATGGCATCGTGACTGCCGATGGTGTTGAACGCGAGGTCGACATCATCGTGTGCGCTACCGGATACGTGGTCGACAAATTCGCGTCACGCATTCCCTTTACTGGGCGTAATGGCCGAAGCCTTGATGACGAATGGGTCGACGGTCCCGAGGCCTACCTGGGCGTGACCACCACGGGCTTCCCGAACCTGTTCATGTTGTACGGACCCAACAACAACGCTGGTTCGCTCATTCAAATGGCCGAATACGAGGTCGGTTACGTCCTCGAACTTCTCTCGCAAATGGATAGCGGCGGAATCGACTGGATCGATCCCCAACGCGAAGCAATGGACGCCTATAACGCTGAACTGCAACAGGCCATCGCCGGAGTTGAAGTGTGGCACGCGGGTTGCGGGCACTACTACGAGAGTCCCTCAGGGAAAATCGTTACGCAGTATCCGTACTCGATGTATCACTACCGCGATGCTGTAGCGAACCCCGACCTCACTCCATTCGAAACCGGGCGCAAGTAACTCCGCCTATTCGACACACTCAGAGTCGTCCGGCGTCCTTCGCTGCTTGTTCGGCTGCTGAAAGTTGCGCATCGATGATGGCGAGCCCGCCGTCCCAGAAACGCGGATCGGCAAGATCGACACCGACGATGCGACCGAGGTCTTCGGGCGATTTCGAACCACCGGCGCGCAACATATCGAGATAGGCCGGAACGAATGCATCGCCTTCAACTTCGTAACGGGCGTAGACAGCGAGCGCGAGCAATTGTCCGTAGGCATAGGCATACACATACCCGGGTGAGCCGAT
>CAMAYJ010000078.1 GCA_945862505.1 Bifidobacterium breve
CGACAGCACCGATCCTGAGCTCCGAATCGAAAGGATCGAGCCAGCGGAACCAATCGAAAGGATTGATCCAACAGAGCCGATGCTCGCTATCGAACCGGCGCTGCCGATGGATGCGATTGAACCAGCGGAACCAATTGAGGCAATCGAACCTGCAGAACCAATTGAGGCGATTGAGCCAGCCGAACCAATTGAGGCAATCGAAGTTGTCGACGATTTCACGCCTCTTACTGTGCGTTGCATCCCCCAAGCGTAATGAGCCCGCTTGCCTGCACCCCTCCGCGAGGTTCCCACCGCTACATTCCCTCTAGGTACATCTGCCTCACGAACATGGAGAAATCGTTGAAGAATCGTCTCGTTGTCGCTGGTGTCGCGCTAGTCGCCCTCGCCGGCCTCGCTTTTGCTGGTTGCAGTTCGGACAAGAAGGACTCCGCATCCACCACGACTGCTGCCCCTACCACCACAGCCAAGTCCACATCATCGACTGTTGGAAACGTGCTTCCGCCAATCATCATCACGCCGCAAATGGTGAACGCCAATGAAGGCGGCACTCAGCCGGTTCCCCCCATCAAGGTCGGCGACACCGTCGTATTCAACATGGGAACCATCGCGAAAGGCGTCACTATCTCAATCGCTCCCAACACCAACCCATCGGTCTTCGAAGTGACATCGAAGGGAACGAACGACGGCACGGTGTCGATGAACGCTGGCGGCAAGGCCATCGCCGCCGGTACGACTCAGGTGAGCCTCGGGGCAGGCGGCGCAGGCGTCGAGAACTTTCTCGGTACTTACACCCTTGTCATTACGAAGTAACGAACATCACAGTCATTGAATTGGTGCCGTCCTTCGGGGCGGCACCTTTCGTTTTCGTGCTACAACACTCCGACCATCAAACGGGGAGAATCCAATGATCCGACTGAGCGTGCTCTACCCAAAGACCGAAGGCGCGTCGTTCGACCACGACTACTACCGCGACAGCCATGTGCCGCTGGCGCTCAAGACCTGGGGCCTTTCCTCAGCAGAAATCGACAAGGGCATCGACGGCCCCTACGAAGCGGCAGTCCACTTCACCTTTGACTCAATGGACGCGTTCGGTGCCGCTCTTGGTGCACCGGGCACCGCCGATGTGCAGGCCGATGTCGCGAATTACACGACAATCGTGCCGGCAATGCAGATCAGCGAAATCGTCTGACCAAACCTGGCATTACAGGTTTGGAATCACCTGGGTCTCAATCAGTTTGAGACTCTTCCATGCGAACTCCGGCGGAAGACCACCGACCAATGGATGCAGCATGCAAAAGGCAAACGGGCCCTTTTCGGTTAGCTCGGCAACGAGTTCTTCCGGAGTGACCACGCGATATTGACCCGTTGCGCGCAATGCATCGGAATCGTTGACGCGCACGAAACCGGTTGCCCCTTCGATTCCAGCGCTTGCCGCCCAATCTCCGTACGCGTTGACTTCGTGCATCGCATACGGGGCAAGTTCGTCCCACCCTTGATCAACATTGGTCGCGACATGAATGACGGAAGTGTCGCCGCCCATGTACGGGCCCGGATCGGGCTTACCCAACTTTGCGCATTCATCGGCGTAGAACTCCCACAGTTCGGGAATTGAGGGCATGAACCCGTCGCCGATACGTGCCGCTCGTCGCGCTGCAGCTTCGACAGAACCACCGAGCGAAATCGGGGGACCACCTGGTTGCGCTGGCGTCGGCCGGACCTGAACGGTGCGACCATGGAACTCGAACGGTTCACCTGTCCAGGCTTGCTTCAACGTCGACACCGCTTCGGTCGTGCGCGCGGCACGTCGCGAAAGCGGAACATCGAACATTTCAAATTCCGATGCGACATAACCATTCGTGAGCGTGAGGTCGATCCGACCCCCGCTAATGAGATCGACAACAGCGACGTCTTCGGCCAACCGCAGTGGATCATGAAACGAGCTCACCATGGCAGCGATGCCAATTCGGGTGTTCGCTGTTCGAGCAGCGATCGCTGCCGCCAAAGGAAGTGGCGATGGCAAGTAACCATCGGCTGAGCCGTGATGTTCCGACAACACAATGGTGACGAATCCGAGCGAATCGGCCCATTCGGCCATATCAACCGCAGCCTGATAGCGGTCAGTGCGCGTGCCCGAAGCCGTGGAAGGCATCCGCATATCGAACCGCATTCCGAAAAGCGCCATCGTGTTCCCCCAAGAGATTGCTGAAACCATGAGCGTAGAACGTTCCCGCTACTCGGGCGGTGGTCTGCAGCCGAGGAACCGGTTCGGAAGCTTGTTCGCTGTCCTGACGTGAGCGGAGCCCTGCCGTAGGCTCTCGGCTCGTCCTGCTCTTCAATCCTTCCGCCGGCGGTCGTCATGTCTTCCACAACTCCTCCTGGGCCAGACCCTCAAAGCTCTGATTCTGAGTCGCTTGACCCGATCAGCGAGCTGTTGCGCGAAGTTGGGGAACCCAACGGGCCAGTTACGTCAGGAACTGAGCTTCCGCCACCTCCAACCAATGATCAGAGGAAACCGAAGAAGATACGCAAACCCAAGCCGCGTTGGTTGAAGGTCACCGCGCTTGTTGTCGCAGTTCTTCTCGTCCTCCCAACGGTCTCGTTCGTCAACGCGATGGTCACCACGCAAAACCTTTCGTTCGCTGAACGCGGTGCTGAGTGGATGCGTGACAACCACCTTGGCGGAATCCTCAATACGGTCGAAAGTTGGTGGCTTCGCAACAACAAGCCGAAAGAAGGCGGCGAACCTGATCGCGCCATTAATGTGCCCGTCTCTGGTGATGTCGGACCCACAACCACGGTGAAGGTCATTGCGCCACACCTTCCCGCTCCAACCAATGTTCAAGTCCCCGAAGGTGTCACTCCCGTCGCCAATGAAGGTGTGTGGCAACCGGTCGGACCGCTCGTTGCCGGCGCGCAGACGATGTACACAACCCAAGTTCGTCCCGACTCCGTGCACACATCGATCCTCGATGGACTTGTCTGGATTGATCCGAAACTTGTGAACTTTGAGGTATTCCCCGGGTCGGAGGAACCTGGGGGAAAGTGGGCAAAGCCCTCTCAGGTTCCAATGGACCGCCGCCTGTCACTCATCGCCGCATTTAATGGCGGCTTCCGCATGGACGACGCCAAAGGCGGCTTCTACATGGACGGCGTTACGCAGCGTCCGCTTCGTGATGGTGCCGCATCGTTTGTTACCTACAAAAACGGATCGGCCACAGTCGGTCAATGGGGTCGCGATGCTGTGATGACCCCCGAGGTCACTGCTGTTCGCCAAAACCTTGATCTCATTATCGACAATGGTGGTGGCCCGCCCAATCCCGGCGGCGTGCCGGGCGCAACTGCTGCACCAGGTGCGTTGGTACCTGGTCTGGTTGACAACGTCGATGGGAAATGGGGCGCAACCTTCGGCAACAAGGTTTACGCGTGGCGTTCGGCCGTCGGTGTCACTGCCAACGGGGCACTTGTCTACGGCTACGGCGACGGACTCTCATCGCTCTCACTTGCCAACCTGATGTTGCGAGCCGGATGTGTTCGAGCAATGCAGTTGGACATCAACACCGTGTGGACCACATTTAACTTCTACAACGCCACCCGCTACCTCGATCCGACATCAGTCCAAGGAACGAAGTTGCTCCCCGAGTCATTTAAGGGCGCGAACCGGTACCTTTCACCGGATGCACGAGACTTTGTGGCCATCTTCGCCCGCACTCTCTAAACCGCTGGCGAGCGGTGGCGCCCCATTCAACTTGGGTCGAAGCGTGGTTCACGCAAAGACGCAGGTGCGGTTGTCCCACACAAGTACTCGATGCTCAAGATGCAATCGAACCGCATTCGCGAGGGTCGTGCGTTCCACATCGCGACCTTTACGCACAAGGTCTTCGACTTCGTCGCGATGACTCACGGGCGTGATGCCTTGGGCAATGATCGGGCCCGCGTCGAGTTCGGCCGTGACGTAATGCGCCGTGGCACCGATGAGCTTGACGCCGCGCTGATGCGCACGGTGATACGGCTTCGCACCAGCAAAGGCCGGAAGGAATGAATGATGGATATTGATCATTCGGCCGTTCCAGCGTTTCGTGATCGCTTCGGGAAGGACGCGCATATAACGAGCGAGCACAACGAAGTCGGGTGAAAGTTCCTCTAAGACCGCAGCAAATGCCGCTTCTTGTTCCGCTCGAGCATCACCGACAAGACCACCATCGACAAGGCGGAACGGAACTCCATGTTGCGCCCCAAGTTGGCCGGCTGCTGGTTTATCGGAAACGATCGCAACAACATCGACATCGAGTTCCCCCAGCGACACTCGTGTCAGTAGATCTGCTGCGCAATACAACTCTGATGAACATGCAATAACAACACGGTCACGGGTTCCTGGCCGATGCAACGACGATTGCATCGAGAACTGCTCGATCAGTTGACTCAACCCTTGGTCAAATGCCTTCCAATCGACAGGTCCGTCGATTTCAATCCGCTGCAAGAAAACTGCCGAATCGCGATCGGTGTGCTGATCGGCATTGGCGATGTTTCCGCCAACGTCAGCGATCAAATTGGCAACAGCCGCAACGATGCCCGGTTGATCGGGACACTGAAGAGTGAGTACGGCAAGAGTTTCAGTCATCATTGGTCATCAATTCATGAAACCAATGAGGCGAGGCCCCAAATGGCGGCGACAGTTCCGAGTGCGATCATCACAATGCTTCGTGCCATCGGTGGACGATTGAGATCGCCACTTTCGTGTTCTTTAGGAGGTCGGACGAGCGCAAGGACTGTTCCGACTGCAAGCGCGCCGCCGATTGCCAGCACGAGCCATGCCAGGAGATCCTCACCGAAAAACATTTCATTCCTCCAACAGCCCAGACACTCTGAGTGCGTTGATCGTACGTGTCCGTCGCCATCGAACCGAAGTCGGTTCGAAATCTCAGTCAATCAACGACTGTGCGAACTGATCCGCCGCCGGATTGGCGCTTCGGGCCGATGGCCTCGCAAGAACAAGATGTCGCTCTGCCACCACGACCTGACCGCTTTGTTCGCTTTGGCCGCTCTGAGCGAGTGGCAATACCGTCCACCCCATTCCCAGTCGGGTCATTTCCCGCAGTACGTCGGGTTGATGCGATTCGGCAACAACATCAACCGCCGCTCCGCGTGCAACAAGTGCCCGCTCAATGAGTTCACGAGTTCGTGAACCGCGAGGAAATAACACCCACGGTCCCCACGTCTTGGGACTGCCGATTGCTTGATCGTTCGGCGCAACGATCACGAGCTCCTCAGTCAACACGGGAACAACATCAAGCCCCTCGGTCGCGACGGGATCGACAATGACCGCAAGATCAAGATCTCCGCGTCGGAGTTGATCAAGAAGTTCACCCGAAGGCGCAACGACCAAGCGAAAATCGACCTCGGGCTGACGATCACGAAAGGAGGTCATTGCATCGTGCAAGTGATGCACTGCTGCGGCATCGATCATTCCCACGCGCACGCGACCAACACCACCGTGTTTGGCCGCCGCGACCCACCGGCCGAGGTCGCGGGTGTCAGCGACAACCCGTTTCGCATACGCCAACACCTCAGCAACTTCGTCGCGAAGCATCTGGCGTCGACCCTGTCGTTCAAAAAGTGGAAGTCCGATCCGCCGTTCAAGTTCCGCGAGCCCCTGGGACAGCGCCGAGGTGGTTACGCTCAGCGAGGCAGCGGCTTCGGAAAACGTCTCGTGATCGGCTACCGCCACCAGGTACGCCAATTGTTGGACCGTGAGATTCACGAGCGGCGCTTCAGTGGGTAGATGGCGTTCCCGGTTGGCCATCCGGCCACCCTACTGTTTAGTAATGCTGTAATGAAGTTTCTGACTGTCAAGAATCACCTACCCTTTCGACCATGAACAAACCCGTGAACATTGCTCCCGCCACCGGCCGCCTCGGGGTTCTGACCCCCGGAATGGGCGCCGTCGCTTCGACCTTCATCGCTGGCGTGATCGCCTCCCGCAACGGCCATGCCGTTCCGGTGGGCTCACTCAGCCAGCTCGCCCATATCCGTTTGGGAAAGCGTGAGGAAAATCGCAATCCGCTGATTCGTGAGTTCGTGCCCTTGGCCGACCTCGGCGACCTCGTGTTCGGCGGCTGGGATCCCATCAGCCCCAACGCTCTTGAGGCCGCTCGCACTGCGGGTGTTCTCGAAGACCGTGACCTCGGCCCCATCTCCGCCGAACTCGAAGGCGTTGTGGCGATGGACGCGGTGTTTGACCAGAGTTGGGTCAAGCGCCTCGACGGCACACGCGTCAAGCCCATCACCGAGAAGATGGCGCAGGCCGAAGCACTCATCGCCGACATTGAGAACTTCCGCAGCGAGAACAATTGCGATCGTCTCGTCATGGTGTGGTGCGGTTCCACCGAGGCCTATCAAGAAGCCAGCGCCGTGCATATGACCATCGCGTCATTCGAAGAAGGCCTGCGCAACAACGACGCGAACATTTCGCCCAGCCAGATCTACGCCTACGCCGCCCTCATTTCACATGTTCCGTTCGCCAACGGCGCACCCAACCTTTCGGTTGACCTTCCCTGCATGCGCGAACTCGCAGCCCGGGAGAACGTGCCGATTGCCGGCAAAGACTTCAAGACTGGTCAGACTTGGCTCAAGACCCTTCTTGCCCCTGGCCTCAAGGCCCGCATGCTTGGTCTTCGTGGTTGGTACTCCACCAACATTCTCGGCAACCGCGATGGCGAGGTTCTCGACGATCCCGACAACTTCAAGACCAAAGAGATGTCGAAGCTTGGTGTGATCGACTCGGTGCTCCAGCCCGAGGTCTACCCAGAGCTCTACGGCAACGTCGACCATGTCGTTCGCATCAACTACTACCCGCCGCGCGGTGACAACAAAGAAGGTTGGGACAACATCGACATCTTCGGATGGATGGGGTACCCGATGCAGATCAAGGTCAACTTCCTGTGCCGCGACTCGATCCTCGCTGCACCCATCGTTCTCGACCTTGCGCTGTTCATGGACCTCGCGGCCCGCGCCGGCCAAAGCGGTGTGCAGGAGTGGCTCAGCTTTTATTTCAAGGCCCCCCAGGCCGCCACGCCGATTCCGGCCGAGCACGATCTGTTCATCCAGCAGACCAAACTCAAGAACACGTTGCGCGAGTGGATGGGCGAACAACCCGTCACCCATTCCGAGGCTGGCTGAGGCAGAAGCAGCCGGTTCCCGATAAGGTCCCGTTCATTCATACCCATGGGCCGGAAATCCGGTCCACATCACCTTCCGGAGAATCAAAATGCCAGTCCCCACAACCGCCGAACTCGGCCCCCTTGCCGGCCTCGCTGGCTCATGGGAGGGCGATCAGGGCATCGACGTCTCATACCACCACGATGTTGGCGAAATCGTCGAGACCCCTTATCGCGAGAAGGTTGAACTCAAGCCGTTCGGCCCCGTCGACAATGGCGTCCAGCAGATGTTCGGCCTCGACTACCGCATGGCTGCCTACAAGCAGGGCGAAGACGAGCCGTTCCACACCGAGGTCGGCTACTGGCTCTGGGATGCCGCCAATGGCGAGTTCATGCGCTCCTTCATGGTGCCGCGTGGCCAGACCGTGATCGCCGGTGGTTCTGCCAAAGCCGATTCCAAGGTCATCGAGCTCCGCGCCGATCACGGTTCAACCACCTACGGCGTGCTTTCCAACAAGCACCTCGAAGCCAAAGCCACTACCCCTTCCTACGTTTGCACCCTCACCATTGGTGATGGCGAGTGGAGCTACGAAGAGACCACGACCTACGAGGTCAAGGAAAAGGGCCTCACGATCGCCCACACCGATCGCAACACTCTTAAGAAGGTCGGCTGAACCAGCCGCTCTTTCGAGCGAACGAAACAAAGGCCTCGGCTTCGGCCGGGGCCTTTGTCGTTTTCCCCTAGCGGTGCTGCCAGGGTTGGTGCCGGGCAAAACGGAAACTGCCGACCCTTTCGGGCCGGCAGTTATTCAAATGGTTCCCCGAGGGGAGTGCAATCAGATGACCCGAACGTTCTCGGCCTGATCGCCCTTCTGACCCTTGGTGATGTCGAATTCGACGGTCTGACCCTCGTCGAGAGTCTTGTAACCCTCGGCTTGGATGTTGGAGAAGTGAACGAACACATCGTCGCCACCCTCACGTGAGATGAAGCCGAAACCCTTTTCGGCATTGAAGAACTTCACTGTACCTGTAGTCATTTCTCAACTTTTCATTTCATCGCGTTCCGTTTGAACAGCGATGTGAAGGAGAACGCTAACCACAAAAGCAAGCGAATGCCCTATCGCGTTGCTATTGGGTTCGTTTG
>CAMAYJ010000079.1 GCA_945862505.1 Bifidobacterium breve
GACGAGCGCCCCCGCCAGGATTCGAACCCGGAACCTGCCGGGTAGAAACCGGCTGCTCTATCCAGTTGAGCTACGGAGGCATAACTAGCCCGAAGCGTACGTGCCGAGTCCGGTCACGACTGACACGGTGATGCGGGTTCGGGTCATAGCCCCCGCCTGTCGTATGCTGAACGTTCTCATGGTGGTCGTAGCTCAGCTCGGTTAGAGCGCCAGGTTGTGGCCCTGGAGGTCGGGGGTTCAAGTCCCCTCGGTCACCCCATTGTGGTGATGGTCGTCCGTCGAAAGGCGGGCGACCATCGCACTAACGAGAGCGCAACTCAACGCCACCCATCACGTGTGACAAAGAGCGCTCATACGACAAGCACACGCAGAGCGGAGTGGTAGGTTGACCACTTGCAAGCGCCTCTAGCTCAATTGGCAGAGCATCGGACTCTTAATCCGCAGGTTCTGGGTTCAAGTCCCAGGGGGCGTACCAACTGGATTCGACAACGAAGCGTCGCCGATCCGAAACACGAAATGGAGAAAGGCCCGGGCAAGCGCCCGGGCCTTTCACATTCACTAACGGTCAATCAAAACTGTGCTCAGCGACGACGTGCTGGTGCCTTACGTGCAGCAGCCTTGCGTGCCGGTGCCTTACGCGCAGGCGCCTTACGTGCTGGTGCCTTCTTGGCAACGGCCTTCTTCTTGGCCAGAGCCTTCTTCGCAACAGCCTTCTTCTTGGCCGGTGCTTTCTTGCCAGCGATGACGGCGTCTTTGAATGCCTTCAACGGAGTGATCTTGGCGGCCTTCTTGGCCGGAACCTTCACGGTTGCACCAGTCTGCGGGTTACGGGCCAAACGCGGTCCGCGCTGCACACGGCGGAACTTGGCGAAGCCGGTAAGAACAACATCTTCGCCAGTCGCCACCGTATCGGTGATCGTGATGATGAACTCTTCGACGAAGGCAACAGCCTGCTTCTTGTCGATTTCGAGTCGCTCGGCAAGTTCAGCAGCCAGTTCTCGTTTGTTCACGCTCTATCTCCTTGATTCCCGACGGCCACCATGGGTGGTGGCTCGTGACGACCGGGGAGATAAGCGTCGCGCACTCTTCAGCAAGAATCGCGGCAATCGCGCAAGAAAAAGCGGAAATCTTCTGATCGGATTGTGTCTTTCGTCTCTAACACGACCAGCTCAAGAGGAACGGTTCATCAACGAAAACTCCAAAAATGACTCAAATACTGAAAACAATCTTTCCGAAATGGTCGCCATCGAGCATGTCTGCGAACCCCGAACGAGCGTCTGAGAGAGGCCGAACCGAATCGATGACCGGCCGCACACCGGCCGAATCAACCATAGAAACAAGGCGTTGGAGTTCACCACGCGTCCCCATCGTTGATCCGACGACCGATCGTTGAAGGAAGAAAACTTGTGTGAGATCTGCTGACGGATCATCTCCAGTGGTCGCTCCGGAAACAACCACAACTCCGCCTGGCCGGACGGCACGGATCGACTGGGCCCACGTGGCCTTGCCAACCGTTTCAATGACCGCGTCGACACGTTCAGGAAGCCGCTCGTCGGTTGCGAAGCAGTCATGTGCTCCAAGTTCAAGCGCCTTGGCTCGCTTTTGTTCGCTCCGACTCGTCGCCCAAACGCGCAGACCCGCTGCCCGAGCCAAGACGATTGCGGCGGTTGCCACTCCCCCGCCCGCACCCTGAATAAGAACCGTGTCACCCGGTCGCAGGGCTGCTCGTGTGAACAGCATCCGGTAAGCGGTGAGCCAAGAGGTTGGAAGGCAGGCCGCTTCTTCGAAGGTCAGCGTTTCTGGCTTCGGAATGAGATTGCGGCGAGGCACAGCGATGCGTTGGGCGAGGGTTCCGGGAAACCGTTCCGACAACAGCGACCGACGTGGGTCAAGGGTTTCGTCGCCATCACCTGCGTCCGGATCGGCAATCACCGCATGAACAATGACCTCATTACCGTCGGAGTCAACACCCGCACCGTCGCAACCAAGAATCATCGGCAACTGTTCCGGCCGAAGCCCGACACCTTTAAGGCTCCAAAGATCGTGATGGTTAAGCGCCGAAGCGCGGAGGTCTACCAGCACCCAGCCCTCAGGAATCTCTGGCTCAGCAACTTCACCGAGCGTCAACCCAGTGAGTGGGTTCTCCGAATCGAATGACGTTGCTGTGACAGCAATCATTTAACCGATGACGACCGTTTCGCGTCCGAGCGCATCAAGTTCTGCCCGAACTGCGTCGGCTCCCGAAAGTCTTACGATGACCATGCCTTCGGCGTCTGCGCGAACAACAGTCGGAGCGCGGCGCACCTTGTAGGCACTTGCGAGGTCAAGGTGTTCCGCCACGTTGAGCACCACAACTGAATCCTCTGGTCGCTGCGTCGAAATCTGCTCGACAACACGAGGACAAACGGCGCAGAACTCTGTTGTAAAGACCAGCCACAGCGGCTTGCCTGTTCGGTAATCCGCTGGAACAGTGGCCCAACCACCTTTTCGTTCGGGACGTTCGGCGTCGAAGAGTTTGCTTTCTTCGCGCTCGATGGTGACCACCCGCACGCCTCCACGAATGCGCACAAACAGCACATATATTTCGCAACCCACGCAGATTCCCGTTGTGGCTGCAGCTGCCGCGAGCGCAGCGACGATCAGTGCGAGCGTCCAACCAAGGGTTGGCGCGCCAGCAAGAAATGCGATTGTCGATGAACCGAGAAAGAGCACGCCCACGGTCGCAGCAAAACGAGGGGGACGCGGATCTTCGAGCTCGTGTGGCGGCGCCAACCGCGGCTTAATGACCGAGGAGTAAAGGCGAAGAATCGGCCCCCACTTGGGTCCAAATGCTGCGCCAAGTAACAGGACCACACCAAAAACTGGCACGAACAACCATTGGTCTGCCAGAAAGCCGAGGAGTAACGCCACGGCCATAACGGCTTGATTTGTGCGTGGCCCACGCGGATCGATCGGTGCTGGAGTACTCGCCATCCGCCCACCCTAATCCCGACCTTTTCGATCGACAATAGAGACCGTGCTTGGTTAGTTGCGTTCGAGTCGGGTCACAACTTCCACATGGTGGGTATGGGGAAACATATCGACAACCACCGATTCGACCGGCCGGTAGCCCTCGGCGTTCAGGAGTGCGAGGTCTCGTCCGGCGGCGGCTGGATCGCAACTCACCAGCACGAATCGCTCAGCACCAGCTGCAGCGAGGACCTTGACAGCTTTGCGCCCCAGCCCTGCTCGTGATGGATCAGCGATCACGATTTTGGCGGGCGGAACCCGGAATCGTTCAATGGATGTGCCAACAACCCGAGCATCGAGGTCGGCGAGATTCACTTTGGCGTCAGCGACCGATGATCGGCCCCGCTCAGCAGCGACCACCCGCCAGTTATCTCTCCCTGCGGCGAGGCTTCCAGCGAAAAGTCCGACGCCGCAATAAGCGTCGACGAGCGTCGACTGCTCGCCTTGTGAGTTATCGAGAAGATCGCTCACCATTGACTTCACAATGTCGACGAGCGCATCGGCGCCGTCGGGGCGCGTTTGGAAAAATGACTCTGCGGAGATTCGCCACATTCGGCCTGCTGCTTCTTCGTGGATCCAGGCGCGGCGACCGGCCTTGAGCTCATCAACTCCGATGACGAGAACATCTGATGGCAGCCGAACACCGACAGATGAAGGGGTCACCACAGCGATTCGTTCACCACTGGCGATGCCGATTCTCAGAACAACTTCGGTGGCCGACCCAAACTCGCCATCGACAAGGAGTTCTTCAAGACGGGGATGTGTTACCGCACAAGATGAAAGATCAAGTACATCGTGACTCGAAGCCATTCGGAGTCCCGCACGACCGTCGACCACTGCCGCCCGCAAGGTTGTACGAAAGCCCCACGGATCGAGAACTGGTCCAGCAGCGACTACTGGCTCTTTCCACTTGCCAAGGCGGCGTAGCGCGTCGGCGACGATCCCGATTTTCGCATCGAGTTGTGCTTCATGAGCCAGATGGGCGAGATCGCAGCCACCACAACCTTCGATGACATAGGGGCACACAGGCTCGATGCGACCAGGAGAAGCTTCAAGAACTCGCACAATCCGTCCGTGTTCGCTTCCCTTTCGTTCGATGACCGAAACCTCAAGCCGTTCGCCGGGAAGTCCACCATCGACAAGGACCACACGTCCGTCCTCACGGCGTGACAGTCCTACGCCCCCGGCGACCAGTCGTTCGACGTCGACGACGACCGCCCGATCAGAGAATCGTTGCGGTGAACGAACGGGATCGAAATGGTCGGACACCTGAGCAGCGTAGGCGGGTATCGTCGGCCCAACGCCCAACTCGGAGAAAGTTCGCCATGACGACTCCAGCAGCCCCCCGCAAGATCCAAATTTCGCCGTCAGTTCTCACCGCCGATTATGCGCGGCTTGGCGAAATTTGTGTGGAGCTTGAACAAGGTGGCGCTGACCTCATTCATTGGGACGTCATGGACGGCAATTTCGTTCCGAACCTTTCGTTCGGAGCAGACGTGATCGCATCCATTCGTCCGCTTCTGACGATTCCCTTTGAGTCACACCTCATGGTCAATGAACCCACATGGATTCTCGACGCGATGATCGAGGCGGGTTGCAGCACAGTTATGGTCCACGCCGAGGCATGCCGCCACCTACATCGAACGCTTGGCCGCATTCGCGAACTCGAGGCCACCCCTGCGGTCGTCATAAATCCGGCAACTCCACTCGAAGCAATTGTCGAAGTTCTCGACCTCGTGGGACTCGTTCTCATCATGTCGGTGAATCCCGGTTTCGGTGGCCAGTCCTATATCTCGGCCGTCGAACACAAGACCCGTCGTCTGCGAGACATCATCATCGAGCGAGGCCTCGATATCGACATCGAAATCGATGGGGGTATTGCCTCGTCAACAATTGCTGCGGCGGCGAGCGCTGGAGCGAATCGATTCGTTGTCGGTAGCGCAATGTTCCGAGACCCAGACGGATTTGAGCACGCGACAAACGAATTGCGGGCTCTCGCTTCCGCAGCGACCGCGTAGATCGATGTGTGCTGCATGGTCCAATCGTCGACCGCTCATTCTTTTTCTGCTGGTACTCGTGATCCTTGCTGCAACTGGTATCGGAATCTGGGCGTTCGCTAAGAAGCCACCGACACGCTCGGCGGCAAAACTCTGCGAGCAACTCGCTCAGGTCGACACACTCTCAACTTCGATCGTCACCCTTGACCCCACGACACTCGGCCCCCAGGTCGCCGAGTTGCAGCGAGCAACGAGCATTGCCCCAGCCGACATCCAAGCCCAACTATCAGTGCTTGCGACCTTTGTTCAGGAGGTTGCCGATGCGGTGCGAGCCTCACCTGTTAATAAAAAAGACACGTTGGTAGCAGCACTTGCCGAACGACAAGGCCGAGTCGACGAGGTAACTGCCGCCGGTCAAGCCGTCGAAGGATGGACGATTGCAAACTGCGGAACATCGCTGCGAACAACAACAACCCGACGCCAATAAGCGGGGCTGGATCAGTTCAACTCGCCGCGCTTGAGAATCACGTTGTCGACGATTCCGTAGGCCTTTGCCTGCTCGGCAGTAAACCAACGGTCACGTTCTGAGTCGACCTGAATCTGCTCAACGTCTTGCCCGGTGTGGAACGAGATGCGCTCGGCCATCAGACGCTTGATGTACGCCATCTGCTCCGCCTGAATAGCGATGTCTGATGCTTGACCCTGTACGCCACCAAGAGGCTGATGCATCATGATCCGAGCGTGAGGAAGCGTGTAGCGCTTTCCGGCCGCGCCGGCGCACAACAGGAACTGACCCATCGACGCAGCAAGACCCATGCAGATTGTTCCGACATCGGGGGTGATGAACTGCATCGTGTCGTAAATCGCCATGCCTGCAGTGATCGATCCACCTGGGGAATTGATGTAGAGCCAAATGTCTTTGCCCGGATCTTCGCCCTCGAGGTACAGCAGCTGCGCCACAATCTGATTGGCGACTGCGTCGTTCACATCGCTACCTAGAACGACGATGCGATCCTTAAGGAGCATGCGGAAGATGTCCGCTCCCGGCTCAGCGATGGAGGCAGCCATAGCCACCTGCGGTGCGATCGGGGGATTCAACATCGGGCTCCTTCGAACGGAATGTTTGCCAATCCCTTCAGACTGACTCGGGCAGGTTACAGGCCCAGACGGCTCAAGCGACGCGCTCGGGAGGTCATCTCTGCCCGCCTCGCCCGCCCGTCTCGGCGACGGGGGCCTAGAGGTAAAGCGCTCCAAGCACCCCGATTGCATTCACGCACATGTGGGCAACGATCGATGGGCCAAGCCGGCCATTGGCCCGGATCACAAGCACGGCGAACACCGCACCGTACAAGGCGGTGATCCCGACGATGAATGCTGCCTGACCTAAAGAATTGCCTTGTGCATGGAACATACCGAATACCAACGACGTGACGATCACGCCAACGGTCAGATTCCACCTTCGCCCAACCGACCGAAGGAATAGGCCACGGAAGAACAGTTCCTCGACGACCGGTGTACAGATAGCCACGAGCACAAAGATCGCCAACGCTGTGAGCAACGACGGCTCAGTCGGCAGGAACTCCGTATTCGTCGGAGCCGCTTCGTTCGAAAGAATCGACCAGGCCACTCCCCCAGCTCCTGAGATGACCAACGCCGCCAGTCCGCCAAGAACTCCCCATCCAATATCAATGGGGCGGATTTCCAATCCAAAATCGAGCCGAAGACTGCGCTGGCCTTTCCAGTAACTCGCAACGATTGGCCAACCGAGAAAACCGATCCAACCGCAAATGACGCTGATTGTTAACGCGCCGACACTCAGCTCTGTTAGTGAACTGTCCGATTCTGATCCGGTGGCGACAAGAACGATTGCTCCGACGATGCCGCCTGCGAGCCACAACCCCAGGCCAATGAGCACATCGCCGAGTCCCCACCGGATCTGTGAGTGAACGTCCGGCGCCGATGGTGCGATCGACGGTTGCACGACCGCGGGCGTCGTCGGTGGTTGAGGTTGTGGTGGCGTAGGTGGCTGACTTGGAATGGTCACGAGAGTTCCTCGGCAAGCGTCCGAAGCGCGCGACCTCTGTGACTCATCGCGTGTTTCTCTTCTGCGCCCATCTGAGCGAATGTTCGACCATTTCCATCATCGGGAATAAAGACTGGGTCGTAGCCGAAGCCACCGTCACCAACACGCACAAGTGCGATGTGGCCTTCGACAACGCCCGTCGCAATCGTTTCAGTTCCGTCTGGCCACTGCACAAGCACAACGGTGCGAAATCTTGCCCGACGCTGTTGCACCGTCGTCGCACCTACTGCTCTGAGTTCATTGAGCAATTTTTCGATATTGGCTTCGGCATCGCTCGGTTCGCCGGCGTAGCGGGCTGATCGCACTCCTGGCTCACCACCGAGGGCGTCAACCTCAAGTCCCGTGTCATCTGCGAGTGCCGCAGACCCTGTGGCTACAGCGATTGCAGACGCTTTCAGTCGCGCGTTTCCCTCGAGGGTGTCGGCATTTTCTTCAACATCAGCAATTTCTGCTGGACGCGGCTCTAAGACCACACCGCAGTCCAGCAAGATCTCTTCGATCTCTCGCACCTTGTAGGGATTCGCGCTCGCACAAACGAGGCGTTGACCGACCAAGGAACTCAATCCCGAGGAGGTGGTGGATCGGCGAGCAGAAGCTTTTGTAGCGTGAAAAGTTCCTTGATTCCGCCCTCGGCGAGACCAAGGAGTTCGTCGAGTTCTTCACGACTGAAACTCATACCTTCCGCAGTGCCTTGCACTTCAAGGAAGCGTCCGCCCTCGGTCATGACAACGTTCATATCGACTTCAGCCGCTGAATCTTCGACATAGGGAAGGTCAAGTACCGGAGCACCATTGACGATGCCTACCGAAATTGCTGCGCAGGCTTCGGTTAGCGGATGGGTGGCGATTCCGCCTGCTTGCACAACGCGTGTCAACGCATCGTGCAGTGCGATGTAGCCACCAGTGATTGCGGCGGTGCGGGTACCACCATCGGCCTGCAGAACATCACAATCGACAACAACTTGACGCTCGCCGAGGGCGACCATGTCGCAGACGCCTCGCAGTGAACGACCAATCAGTCGTTGAATCTCATGGGTGCGGCCTGATGGTGAGCCTTTACTGACCTCTCGCCGAATACGTTCAGGTGAAGCGCCAGGGAGCATTGAATATTCGGCGGTGACCCAGCCCTTGCCCGAGCCCTTCATCCAGCGCGGAACAC
>CAMAYJ010000080.1 GCA_945862505.1 Bifidobacterium breve
CGCATTGGCGGCCGCTATCGGTTCTACCGCCCGCCGGATGTTCTCCAGTCAAGTCTGGGCACTCGCTATGTCGGCGATATGGACCGGCTCTTCGACACCTACGGCGAATTACTGCCACTCCTCGTCGACGATATTCGCGAGCGGATCCCAAAGGATCCGTCAGATAGTGATTTCGTCTACCGCCAAGCAATTCGAGCAAAGGCCTTCGACTCAATACGAGGGCTACTTCCTGCATCTTCGCTTTCGAATGTCGGCGTTTACGGCACGGGCCAGGGCTACGAAATGTTGTTGCTTCGCATGCGCTCGCACCCATTGCCCGAAGCTCGTACGTACGCGGACCTTATGCTCACCGAGTTGCGCAAAGTTGTTCCCTCTTTCCTGAAGCGAGTGGATCTCGACGACAGGGGAGTGAAGTGGAGCAATTACATGAGTTCGAGCCGACACGCAATGGACGACATCGCCGGGCGTCTCTTCGCCGGCGTTGAAGACATTGAACCGGCACCTGTTGTCACACTTGTCGATTTCGATCCCGATGCCGAGATCAAACTCGTCGCCGCCGCGCTCTATCCCCATCTTTCCCTACCTGAGCGCCAAATCGAGGATCGGGTTCGGCAGATGAGCACTGAAGAACGCGTGGCAGTTCTCGACGCCTACGAAGGCGAACGAGACAACCGGCGACATAAACCCGGTCGCGCACTCGAACGCCCCTCGTATCGATTTGACATACTCGCGGATTACGGTGCATTTCGAGATCTTCAACGTCACCGCATGCTGACCATCGATTGGCAGAAACTCACGCCGCTCCACGGCTACACCCGCCCGGCGGCAGTCGATGACGCCGGCGTCGGTGCAACCTTCGACGAAGCGATGGAACGTTCAGCATCTCTTTACGAAGCTCTCGAGGAGCGCTTCCCAGCTGAGTCCTCCTACGCGGTCTCACTGGCGTATCGAGTTCGATTCTCGATGCATATGAACGCTCGAGAAGCAATGCATCTCATCGAGTTGCGAACAACGCCCCAGGGGCATCCTGCCTATCGGATTGTTGGTCAGGAGATGCACCGCCTCATTGCAGAGCAAGCCGGGCACCATGCCATTGCGGCCATGATGCGCTTTGTGGATCACAGCGCCGAACCTGAACTTGAACGCCTTCAAGCCGAACGAAGGTCCGAAAGTCGTCGTTTGGAGCCGTAAATGGGGTGTCGTTTGTCACCTTTCGCCATCAGCGACACGAATGGCACCAACACCACCCCAGAACGTGCCTATCATCCGCCGCACGAATCACCTTGGCCTCGCCCTGCGAAGGCCCTAACGCGAGGACTCCATGGCTGACGATCCCATCGAAGAAGAATTCGACGAGGAAGAAATCGACGTCGATCTCGAAGGTGAAGACCTCGAGGGCGATCTTGTCGAAGACCTCGAAGAGGTGCTCGTCGAAGCTGTTCTCGAAGACGAAGAAGACGAAGAAGCAGCGGCTGACGCCGCGCTTGCTGCCCGTCCTAAGCGTGAGGACGAAGAAGACGAAGAGGAAGATCTCAATCCCGACGACGTCGAAGCCGACCTCGATGCGATTCTGAAAGATCGAATCGCCGCTGCCGACGACGAAGATGAAGAAGATGAAGAAGTCGTACCTGAACCTCGGGCTCCTGCTGATATAGCGGAAGGCGTGACGCCAAAGAAGGCGAACGAATTCATGTGCACCGGATGTTTCCTTCTGGTCAACCGAGGTCAGTTTGGTTCCCCCGGTTCGATGCACTGTCCAGTCGGTGAAGCTGAGTGTCCCGCAATCGCTCATATCGAATCCGGGGCACTAGATCGGCAAGTAAAAGCAGCGGCGAAGAAGTCACCGGTCAAGAAAGTAACTGCGCAACCTGCTGCTGCGAAGAAGCCGGCTACAAAAGCGCCCGTGAAGAAGGCACCAGCCAAGACAGCGCCCGTGAAGAAGGCACCAGCCAAGACAGCATCAGCGAAGAAAGCCAAGAACTGAGGTGTCGGCGTCGACGAGCGATTCGGCCGGCGATTCTGTCGAGCAGATGCTCGACATGTTCCTCTACGCACCAATTGGATTTCTATCGAAGAGCGCCGAGTCTGTGCCCGAACTCGCAAAGCGTGGTCGGACTCAAGCTGCTAACGCTCGAGTGATCGGGCAGTTCGCGCTCGGAGCCACGAATGCGAAGGCCCGAACGGCCTTCGCCGACGCCGAACAGCACGTGCGCTCTTTCTTAAAGATCATTACCGAGTCAGCGAAGCCATCACGACCTGAAGCACCCGCAACCAGTTCGGTTGCGGCCGAGAATGACAGCACTTCAGTTCTTCCTGGCGCGTTCGCCGACTACGACGCTCTGACCGCCGTCCAAATCCTTCCTTTGTTGGCCGCGCTTTCACCGGTAGAACTTCAGCAAGTTTCTGACTACGAACAGGCCCACCGCGCTCGAAAGACAGTCCTCGCCCGAATTCGTCAGTCGCAGAACTGAGATGTCAACGACGGTCCGCCCTGCGGAGCAGTCGGACCTCAACGAACTGTCCGCGCTCATGGACACAGCGGTGCTCGAGCTGCGCAACCAGCGCGGGGGAGAAGCACTGTCTTGGGCCCTCGACCGCAACGTCCCTTCGATCCACTCGCTCACCTTGGCTCTCGAAGCCCCCGACACGATGCTTTGGTGCGGTCTTTGGGAGAACGTACTCGCCGGCTATGCGATCGCTTCGGCTATTACTGAGGGCGAAGAGCAGGTCGTCTTGATCACTGACGTGTACACCACACCCGAAGTTCGTGACGTGGGCGTTGGCGAACTACTCCTCGAATCAGCGATCGCATGGGCGACAGTGCTCGACGCTGTGGCGATTGATGCCTATGCACTCCCTGGAGCGCGTGAATCAAAAAACCTCTTCGAGCGTTTCGGGCTTACCGCACGACTGATCACTGTTCGCCGTCATCTGCGCTAAGAAAGCGGCGAGTCGCTGCTAGCGGCCTTTCCATTCAGGAGCACGCTTCTCGATAAACGCGTTGAGGCCCTCAGTTGTGTCTTCTGAAGCCAAAACGCGACCAAAGGCCGCGCCTGTCTTCGCCATGATTGTTTCCTCATCGTCCCAGTCAGCTGCAATTACGAGTGTGCGGCTTTCCCAGACTGCGAGTGGGGCATTGACCGCAATCGCAGTCGCCAACGTCATTGCGCCCTCAAGGGCTTTTCCTTCGGCGGTGATGCGATTAACGAGACCGAGCTCGTAGGCGCGCTGTGCGGAGAGGGGTTCGCCTGTGAGAGCCACTTCGAGAGCGACATTCTTTCCGACGATTTTTGGGAGTCGATAAAGGCCACCGGCTCCGGCGACAAGATTGCGCTTCACTTCAGCGAGACCAAACTGGGAAATGTCGGAAGCAACAATCATGTCGGCGGCCAACGCGATTTCGCAGCCGCCTGCTGTCGCAAGACCATCAACCGCGGCGATGACTGGTTTTGTTCGAGGGAATGTTGTGAAACCCCCGAACCCACCCTTCTTCGTGGCGAGATCGCCTGGTCGACCCTCGCTGATCACTTTCAGATCAGCGCCGGCACAGAACACAGGCTTCTTGTGCCCGGTCGTATTCGCAGTCAGCACTCCAACCCAAACTTCGGGGTCGGCCTCGAAGGTCTCGAGGTGCGCTGTCATCGCGTTCGCGACGTCACCGTTCACCGCATTGCGGGCCTCGGGGCGATTGAGTGTAAATACTGCGATATGTCCGTGAACTTCATATTCGACCATGGGGAAACTCTAGCGAGTTGAGTGGTCGCGCTCAGATTCGTCACGTGACGAAACTACGATTGGATCGTGCCAAATGTGGGTGGTGAGTCGACTCCGATTCCGAGGATTCGGCGTATCGCTGTGTGCGATCTTGACGGAACCCTTGTTGACTCCGATGCTGCGTTGGCTGATGCTTTTCTTGCACTGGGTGTTCAGCGCTCAGAGATCACGCACGGACATGTGTTGGCGGAGGAGTGCCTCCGCTTGGGGATTTCCGTCGAGGAGTACCTCAGTGTGTACGACCCCTCTATGGCGGCTCCTTTTCCAGGAGTGAGCGAACTCGTCAATCAGTTGTCCCGGTGGGCAGTCTGTTCAAATAAGCATCCGGATTCAGGGGCAGCGGAACTTGCCCGTTTCGGTTGGAGCCCCGAAGTGGCGTTCTTCGCAGATTCTTTTAATGGGCCGAAACGATTAGAGCCGGTTCTTGACGCGCTTGGTCTGCCGTCGAGTGATGTCGTGTTTCTCGGCGATACGGCCCACGATCGCCTGTGCGCGAAGAATGCTGGGGTCACGTTTGTACTCGCAGGATGGAATCCTCGAGCGCAGGCTGAACCTACCGATGTCGTTCTCTCGAACCCACTCGAACTTCTCGAGTTACTGAGCGACTGATTCAGGCGGTTTCTTCGCCCTCGGAAGCTGGCTCTTCAACAGCAGCGTCAGTTTCATCAGCTGACTCCACGAGGTCTGAGGTCTCCGCTGTCGGAGTGGCGACCGCTTCAACAAGAGGTTCGTCGCTTGCTTCAGCCGGAGCCGGTTCTGTCGAAGCGTCAGCGGCATCAGCGGCAGCTGGCGCTGGTACGTCAGTGAGCTTCGGCTTCGGCGGACGAGGCTTTGCTCCCGAACGTGACTTCGACGGAGCAGCGGCTTCGATACCGAAGAGCAACGCGATCTGGGGGAGTCGGGCTGCAACCTTCTTGACCGCGGAAAGAAGTTCCGGTGAGGGCTCGGCCGGGATACCGACCGGTGTTACCTGTGTGCGTACAGGCGAGAACGCCAACGCATCAAGCACTGTTGCGTAACGATCTTGTCCAGTCTCTGGAGTGAGCGAGGCGACCGTCGCTTCGGTGAGTTTCGCGGCGAGTTCCGCAGGCAGAGGTGAACCAGCTTTGGGCGGGCGAGAACTCACGCGCAATGCCCGAACGGCACGACCACCGGCAAGTAGCTCGGTGATCTCAGTGAGCCAAGCAGACTGCTCCGATTCCACTCGCTGTGTGAGCCCGGCTTTGAGTTGCTCGGCGATTGCACGGGAGTCATCGTCGCGCGCACCAGCATCGGCAGCCACAACGACCGAACGCAGATCGCGTAGATCGAGTTCAGCAATGTCGGCCAGTGCCGCTTCAGCTTTGTCGAGCCATTCGGCAGACCGCAGAGCCGGCATCAGTTGTTCGGCAAGTTGCAGAAGCGGTGCAGAACTGATTTCTGGTTTGCCTTCGGCTTTATTTGTTTCGTTCTGCTTCTCGACCGCGAGACGAACGGCAGGGATACCGCCGCGGAGTACCTGTTCAGCAATCGGCTTCTGTTCTGGAGCAAGCGCGGCGAGAGCGGCGTTGCGGTGGATGCGTCCTGCACGTAAGCGCTTTGCCTTGGGCTTCTGTTCCGGGGTAGGCGACGTGGGGCGGTTCGGGTGAGCAGTGCGAGTGCCACTCTTACGACGAGCGTCTTGTGAACCTTCGCCCTCGACGCGGGGCTTGCGGTCGCGTGGCGGACGAGAATCTTTGCGGTCGGCATCGCCATCGCGACGGGGCTTGCGATCGCCGCGGTCGCCGCGGCCCTTCGGTGCAAGTTTCGTTGTGACGAGCGGTTCGTCGTCGCGGCGGGGTGTACCAACAATGACGATACGTTCCGGCTCTTTACGCGCACCCTTCGGCGAAAGCACCGCGATGATGTCAATGCCGTCCATCATGAAGTCAGCGTCAGCACGCACCACATCGCCAACCTTGGCGCCGGCGAACAGCAGTGAACCGTTGAGCTCTCCCTTGGGCAACTTGGCCCCGGCAGCACGCCAGGTCCAGGTTCCGTCTTCTCGGGTACTTGTGAGTTCAACTTCGATGCGGCGTGACATAAGGAGTACACGCTAACGCTGAGCGTGTGGGCAGAGCGAACGAGGACATTGGAGGGTCCTCGCTGCTACGTTCCCGCTTATGGCAGACGAAGAGGTTGAGTACGGACAACGCCCGTTTCAGGCGCCCCCTGGGGCCACCGAAGTCTTCCTCGTTCGCCATGGCCAGTCAGCCGCGTTCAAAGAGGGAGAACCGTTCGACCTGGTCGATGGGCAGGGTGACCCGCCCTTGACTGCGCACGGCCATTGGCAGGCAGCACAGGTCGGTGAACGGCTTCGACGCGTGGATCTCGCCGCCGTGTACGTAACCACCCTTCAGCGCACCGCGCAGACAGCAGCGCCGCTTCTTGCTGCCATCGATCAGAGCGCCATCGTTGAACCCGACCTTCGAGAGATCCACTTGGGGGAGTGGGAGGGCGGCATCTTCCGCAAGAAGGTGGCCGAACGCGACCCAGCCTTCCTCGAGGTCGAACGGACACAGGACTGGAGCGCCATTCCTGGGGCTGAAACGTTCGCAGGACTTCAAGAACGCGTCATTGGGGCAATCACCCGAATCCACGCCAACCACCCCGGAGAGCGGATCGTGGCGGTGAGTCACGGGGGAGCGATCGGGGCCGCTCTCGCCCATGCGACGAGTTCCAAACCGTTCGCCTTCGCCGCGACCGACAATGCATCGATCGCTCATCTCATCGTTCTCGGCGACCGATGGATCCTCCGTCGATACAACGACACTGGTCATCTTGGCGGCGAGCTGTCGGCAGTTGCGGAAGGACTCACCTGAGTCCAAGTCCTGATTGGCTTTTGCCTATTCGGTTGCCGATAATCCTCGTTATGTAAAGTTATCGGGTTGGAAGGCAGGGAGTCCAGGGAATCTCTGAGTCACACGATGGCTGCCATCCGAGGCTCGAGCCTCGCTGCGGCAAGCGGTTCGGCATTCTCCATGAGCCATGTCAGCGCCTCTGAGAGGTCCTGCGCCGTGGATGATGCGGCAAGGTCCCGATTGACATCTTCAACGGCAGCCTGGAGGCAATAGAGCAATCCTTGCAGTTCCTCGATCGCAGATCGATCGACGATCACATCGTCGTCATCGAGCCCGTGTTTCTGAGCCAACTTTCTCGCCATATAGGACTGCTGACGACAACCAGCACGGCAAAACGACCGAGGCCGACCCGGACCTTCACGAGGTTCAACGGGTCGACCGCACCATCGACAGCTGGTGGTCGGTTTTGCTCGGCTACTCTCACCCATCGCTAATTTCGTCACGTGACGATATTAGCGATGTTCAGCCAGTGAACGTGGGAACCGCGGGAATTGATTCGGCAATGTCCGGCTCAGCCACGGCGGGGAGAATAGGAAACGGAAACGCCGTGAGTGTCAGCCCCCACAGGCCTTGGTAGGTCGCCAACAAACTCGGGACCCCTGGTTGCCACGAGGCAAAGATCGATCCGAAGTCGGCTCCCGGCGTCGTGATCTGCCAAGAGGACAGAATCGAAAATGGTGACGAACCATTCACCGTCCATGCTCCCCCGGTGGGCGACTGCCCAGCCGAGAGCAATGCTTGGATGACGAGGGCCGTCGAGTTGGGGTCGGGGTCTCCCCCTGTGAACCACGGGAATCCACCTGCTTGCGCTCCCGTCGACGTTTGCGCTGCGTGCAAGAACGTAAGTGTACTTGGGATCGCAGCCGTTTCACCTGCAGCCTCAAGCGCCTGCACTGCGAAGGCCGTGGAGTTTGTGTCCGCTCCCACGTAGTTCACTGAATCAGGAGCATCGCAATCGTCAAGGACGTTGCCGGAACTTGTGCGGAACGCTTGCCATCCACCAAGAGCGCCGGCCGGATTGGTGCCACCGACGCACTGTTGATCAACGATCCACTGAACCGCTGCCGACGGAGGTGTGTTTCCAGTTGCAATCAAAGCCAGAACGACCAACGACTGATCCTGCACCGACGAGTACGGCTCTTGGTAACCGTAAAAACCCGATACAGAAACGCCGTAGAGCGCATTCGCTCGAGCCACAAGGTTTGTTGCGGGGCTGCCGAAGGATGACGGATCTCCACCAACGGTTCGCACTAAGAGAATCAAA
>CAMAYJ010000081.1 GCA_945862505.1 Bifidobacterium breve
AACACCACGGCAGATCGACCGCAGAGCGAGTCGCGCCCCATGATTCATCGCGACACCGCAGCGACCGAAGCCCTGCGGCACGTCATCTGGGACCCGGGCACCATCACACCGTTACTCGACGAAGTGCTGTTCCCCGATCGGGTTGCCGCCACGGCCTATCGGGCCCTGATGGCCTCATCTTCAGTGGCCGATGCCATCGAAATGGCCGCGGCCGACGATCCCGTCGCCGGTGATCTCCTGCAACGACTTGCCGTCGAAGAACCAGAATCCACCGTGCAAAGTGTGATGATTCGGTTAGTCGACGACGCCGCCAATGCAGCAATGGCGGCGTTACAGGCCGAGGCTCTTGTTGCATCTGACCCATTCCGGGTCGGCGAAGCAATTCGCTGGCTGAATCTGAGAGTTATGGATTTACGCGAACAAGAAGGTTCGCTCGATCTCGGTATGGAAGCGATGTACGACCTCTTGGCATGGTTGACCGAAGCCGATGTCGGCACGGTTGATGGCGCCAATGCCAATGCCAATGCCGGCACCGGAGCGTCCACGGGTCCGGTCAATCACGAAGACGTGGGCCATGTCTAAGTCTGGGTCTGACGCCGAATCTGATTCTCCGCAAGTAATCGACGACGCGGCGTTCACTCGTCTCGTTGCGAGAGGCTTGGATCGTGCCGACAACGTCGTTACTGGCGACGAAGCGATCGAAGCACTCGGCGAGGTCGACCCCACTCCAGACGCGATCGAGAAATTACGCGAGCGCTTGGCCGAGAGCGGTGTGACGCTCGACGATGCCGTTCCTGTTACCGAGGAAATCGAGGCGTTGCTGCTTGCCGATGTCGATGAAATTGTGATCATTGCCCACGATCCACTCCTCGACGACCTTGAAGACGATGATCTCGTTGAGCGAAGACTTCGGGCGCGCTTCCGTCCGGCCACCAAGGCCACGATGCGGCTCAACTCACAAGCCGGCGGTACGTCTGACCCGATCCGCATGTACATGCGTGAGATCGGGCGAGTGTCACTTCTGACCGGTCCCGAGGAAGTGGTCCTCGCAAAGCAGATTGAGCGAGGAATGGCGGCTTCGGAACGGCTGGCCGACCTCGCTGCCGAAGACGCGCTGGAGTCACTTGATTCTGCCGAGCGCATGCAACTCAAACGCGTTGCTCGTAAAGGCGAAGACGCGAAAGCAGAACTCACTCAGGCGAATCTCCGCCTCGTTGTTTCGATTGCCAAGCGCTATGCCGGCGGGGGAGCGATGCAACTTCTTGATCTCATTCAAGAAGGCAACCTCGGCCTCATGCGTGCTGTCGAGAAATTCGACTGGACGAAGGGCTTCAAGTTCTCGACCTATGCCACCTGGTGGATTCGTCAAGCCGTCACTCGAGCGATCGCCGATCAAGCGCGCACCATTCGCATCCCTGTCCACATGATGGAAGCGATCAATAAGCAAATGCGCGTTTCGCGCGAGATGACTCAGCAACTCGAGCGCGAACCAACCGATGATGAACTTGCGGCTCGGCTCGAAGTCACTGTCGAACGGGTGCGTGAATTGAAGCGCATCGCAGTCGATCCGCTCTCGCTCGATTCGCCGTTACGAGAGGGAGAGGATTCAAGCCTCTCTGACATCATCGAAGACCATCGTCTCGAAACGCCGGCCGATGCCGTCACTCGCCACATGCTGAACGAGGCCATCGAAGAAGCGCTCGACGGCCTCAACGATCGCGAACGAGACCTTCTGCGAATGCGGTTCGGTCTGGTCGATGGGCAACCCCGCACACTTGAAGAAGTTGGTCGAGAATTTGGCGTAACCCGCGAACGAATTCGACAGATCGAAACCAAGACGTTGGCCAAACTTCGCAATCCACAACACAGCCAACGGCTTCGCGATTACTTCGAGATCGACTGATGGGACGGCTCGTGGCGATAGTCCTCGCTGGAGTGCTTGCGGCGGTGTTGGCCTTCGTGGTTCTTGCTCGTCGCCGTCAACCCGAGCAAACATGGGAGCCGGGCCTCGAATTTAATCCCGATTTTGATCTGACCGCCGAAGAAATTCTCGCCGACATAAGGGGTGAGGCACCGACGGCATAGTTGGTCCGGACAGAGGGGTTCGGGGCCGCTGCTATCCTCACACTTCCTTTCCGGGGTAGCTCAGCTGGCAGAGCATCTGACTGTTAATCAGAGGGTCGTGGGTTCGAGCCCCACCCCCGGAGCAAGATTGGCCAAAGGGGCGGTAGCTCAGTGGTCAGAGCGCGGGACTCATAATCCCTTGGTCGTGGGTTCGATCCCCACCCGCCCCACCAACCGTTTCCCAAGAGTTTTTGTGCCAGGAGGACCTCGAGTGAACCAGCCGTTCGCGCAGCTCTGGTCCGAAATCTGGAACTCGCATGACGCCGATGCCATCGTGAAGTTGTACGCCGACGATGGCGTTCATCGGATGGCTGCTGGCTCGACCTACGTGGGTGCGGCGCAATTGCGAGAGATGGTCGATCGCTCACTGCGCGGGTACCCAGATCTCCATTTTGTGATTCGGGATCATCACGTACTCACTATCGATAAATCTTTGTCGAAACGCTTTGTTACTGAGTACACGATGACCGGAACTCAACGTGAAGCAATCGGTGATCGTGCTGGTACGGGAAAATCGATCACGATCGATGGTGCGATGATTGGCGAATTGGGCGCAAGCCATCGAATTCACCGGTGTACGGACTACCTCGATCACCATTCCATCCGTCAGCAGCTTGGTCTCATCGATTGACGGCATTGCTCGCGTAGTATCAGAGTCGTGGAACTCACCGTCGTTCTCCCTTGCCTCAACGAGGCCGAAACGCTTGCGGTGTGTATTCGCAAGGCAAAGGCGTCGATTGAAGGCTTGGGCATCAATGGCGAGGTCGTCATCGCCGACAACGGGAGCACTGACGGTTCGCAGGACATTGCCCGTGCCGAAGGCGCGCGTGTCGTCGATGTTCCGATTCGTGGTTATGGCGCTGCTCTCACTGCTGGCATCGCCGATGCCAAGGGCGAGTTCGTCATCATGGGCGATGCCGACGACAGCTACGACCTCTCCAACTTGGGCCCATTCGTCGAAGCGCTTCGTGGCGGAGCCGATCTCGTCATGGGTAACCGATTCGCCGGCGGCATCGAGCCCGGTGCGATGCCAGCGCTGCACCGTTATCTCGGCAATCCGGTTTTGACCGCAGTCGGTCGTGTGCTCTTCCGGAGCCCCGTCAAAGATTTTCACTGCGGCCTGCGTGGCTTTCGTCGCGACGCAATCCTTGAACTTGATTTGCGAACAACCGGCATGGAATTCGCAAGCGAAATGGTTGTGAAGGCGACGTTGAACAAGCTCAACATCGTCGAGGTCCCGACCACGCTTTCGCCTGATGGGCGGAGCCGCCCCCCTCACTTACGCACTTGGCGTGATGGATGGCGACATCTTCGATTCCTTCTGCTGTACAGCCCTCGTTGGCTCTTCCTCTATCCGGGGATGATCCTCTTTCTCGTCGGGCTCGTTCTTGGTGGTGTGCTCCTTACTGGTCCGATTCAGATCGGCGAGCACGCGCTCGACGTTTCGGCGCTTGTGTATGCCATGGCAGCAGTTCTCATTGGTTTCCAAGCGATTCTGTTTGCCGCGTTCTCCAGAGCCTTCGTTGCGAACGAAGGACTAATGCCACCGTCTCCTGGAATGCAGAAAGCATTCAAAGTTCTGAACCTCGAACGCGGTCTCATCATCGGCTTGCTGATGTTGGTCCTCGGTGTTGGCCTCGCAATTTACGGCTTCATCCATTGGGGTTCAGCGGACTTTGGCGCGCTGAATGCACGAGACGCAATCCGCCTCGCAGTTCCTGCTGCGACGCTTTCGGTTCTTGGCTTCGAAACAATCATGGGCAGTTTCTTCCTGAGCGTTCTTGGGTTGTCGCGTCGATGACCCCGAAAGTCAGCGCAGTCGTGCTGTCCTACAAAGACGAACCATGGTTAGAACGTGGAGTCCACGCGCTTCTCGCGTCACGGGGCGTCGATATCGACGTTGTGCTTGTTGACAATGGCTGCACCGATGGCGCAGTCGAGCGACTGCGAGGCACCCCGGGTCTCACCATTGTGGGTGAGGGCGAAAACCTCGGCTTCTCTCCTGGATGCAACTTCGGCGCATCATTTACGACCGGTGACTATCTCGTCATGGCCAATGGCGATCTTGTTGTGGAGCCCGATGCCCTTGCTCGACTCGTCGAGGTAGTTGACGATCCGACGGTTGGTATCGCGGGCGGAAGTATTCGACTGGGTGAGGATCTCACCACCTTGAATTCGGCCGGCAACGACATCCACTTCTTGGGTTTTAGCTGGGTCGGTAGTTTTGGCGAACCTGCGGCTACGCACGCAATTGAAAAAGATGTGGCCGGAGCAATGGCTGCCCTAGTGATGTTGCGTCGCGAAGTGTGGGAAATGCTCGATGGCTACGAGCCCCACTATTTCGCCTTCCATGAAGACGCCGACATGAGTTGGCGTTGTTGGCAACAGGGCCTTCGGGTGCATTATGTGCCGGATGCAATTGGTTGTCACCGTTACGAATTTGGGCGCGTCACGAACAAGATGTATCTCGTTGAGCGGAACAGACTGATCTTTCTCCTCACCTGTTGGGATTCACGAACCTTGTGGATTCTCGCTCCACTTATCGCTGCTTCCGAAGTGGCGATGGCTCTAATTGGCTTGCGGAGCGGATGGTTTAAAGAGAAGGTTCATGGATGGGGCTGGTTGTTCTCGCATCGTCGCTGGCTTCGTGAACGTCGACACGCAGTTCAGTCGGCTCGAACGGTTGGCGATAAAGAACTTGCCCGTCTCATGTCTGACAGGCTCGATGCAAAGAACTTTCCGATCCCCGAGTCCTTGAGGTTCCTCGACGCAGCTGCGGCCGGCTACTGGAAGTTCGTTCGCCAGTTTCTCCGCTGACGTTCGGGCGATTCCTAGTTGCGGAAATTCGCCGGCGTTTCATGGGTCAGCTTTTGTTAGCGGACGTTGACGCGAATGACTTCACGGCGCTGAGGGTAGTAATCGGCAACTGCGAAATGATGCGTTGGGCGTTCATCCCACAAGACGACATCGCCGACTGTCCACTGCCACCGGACGCCGAAGTTGGGATTCGCACAATGTGCAACAAGAAAGTCGAGAATGGCGCGGCTTTCGGTTTTGCTCAGTTCGTTAATGTGCGAGGTGAATTCCGAATTCACGTTGATAAATTTCTTGCCGGTCGCTGGATGCGTACCGATGACGGGTTGGGTTGCGCCGGGGACGAGTTTCAACGTCTTGTCGACGATCTCATCGCCCGCCTTCGACCGGAACGCCAGTTCATCGCCCATGCTGTGCCACGCCGTGAGACCGTCAAGTGAGCGTTTCATGGGTTCACTGAGCGCGTCGTACGCGGCATAGGTGGACGAGAAAGCCGTGTCGCCACCGCGCTCGGGCAGTTCGATCATTCGAAGACTGCCGAATGTCGGCGGTTCCGGGTCCCAACTCACGTCGGTATGCCACTTGTCCTGGTAGGGCGGATGATCAATGTCATCGATAATTCGCCCAGCCTTGAACTCGGTCGCGCCCATAGAGCGAGCTATTGGGTGGAAGTAGGGGCCGCCGAAGTTCAGCGTGAATGCAACTTGTTGTTCATCAGTCATGTGGCCTTGGTCGGGAAAAGCGAGCATGAGGTATTCGGTGATCGCAGTTTTGATGGTGGCGATGTCATCACCAGTCGCCGAGGTGAGGTCGATATCGGTCACGACCGCGCCGATATGGCCTGCAAGAGGAGAGATCTTCATGGCGTGAGGGTAGTGAACATCACAGTGTTGGGTACTGAATTCAACGTGACCTCTCGCTCACGAACCCAGCCGCGGCGTTCGTAAAACGAAACCTCATGTTCGGTTACCAGGCGCAAGCGCTCAAAGCCCATGTCTTTAGCTTTCGCGGTCACGAAGTTGATGAGCGCACTGGCCACTCCTTCTCGACGAGAGCGTGGATCAACGATTAATCCCGCAAGCCAAGGCCCGGGTAATTCGAGCGCATCGTCGGGTTCAACCTCGCCGCCGCCCAACAACATGATGACTCCAAGCGGTGAATCGTCAGTGTCGAGAGCGAGCCAAGCCATGCGCAACAGTGCGAGGTCGGTGGTAGGCGAAAGCTCTGCCCGCAGGTCGAAGGTCGATTGTTCGATCGATGACTGCGGGTAGAGATGTCCCCATGCCTCAAACTGCAACTGCGCGAAGTGTGGAGCGGCCTCGGGGCGCGAACATGCTGGGACGATGGTGAGCGCTATGGGGTCCACGAGGGCAACGTTCAGAGTTCTTCGCCAAGCCAGATTGTTGAGCGATCAAGCAACCAAGTGCTGACGTTGTGACAGGTGTCGAGAACATCGCACATTTGTTCTTGGCCGAGATAGATGCGGTCGAGCCCAACTTCAATGCGCGAAATAATCGTGAGGCTTCGTTCTGCAGCATCGGTGACTGACGCAAACGAATCGATTGCCGAAACCTCAAGCGGAAGTTCAACGCCACCCAATCCCGCTAATTCAGTTGCGAGTACAAGCAGGTCGGGCGGATAACGAAGCGGAGGAAGCGTCCAGGTGAAGGCCAGAGGGAAGGAGAAGCCTTCGATCGGGTCGTCGCCTCCAGGAATTTCGAGCATCTTGTCTTCGAACCCGATCATGACTCGCGGGTCAACCTCGAGCGACAAATGAAGATCAAGCGGACCGCCGCACGCGTCTTCCGGGTGGAGGTCGATTTCCCAGGCCTGACGCATGGAATAGGTCTCGATGAAGTGCCGCTCATCGTGCACATGGAAGGCGTGATCGACGGCGTGGTCTTTGAGATCAGCGATGAAGCCGGGAACGTCGATGATGGCCACGAAGGTCAGGCTACCGTCGAGCCCATGGACAACAGAATCCTGCTCGAAGTCCTCGATGAAACGGCAACTGCGATTCGTGTCGCGCTCGGCAATCTTGACGATTGGGGTCTTGCCGGAACCCGTGATGGGCAGTATCACAGCGATCTTGCCGCCGACGCCGCCGCGCTCGAGGTCCTTGAACGCGCTGGGGTAGGGGTGCTGTCAGAAGAGTCCGGTCGTCATCGACCCGATGCCGACATCACCGTTGTGCTTGATCCACTTGATGGTTCCACCAACGCCAGTCGCGGCATCCCTTGGTACGCGACAAGTCTTTGTGCGGTCGATGCCGGTGGTGCGCGCGCGTCGCTGGTCATCAACTTGGCCACTGGCGATCGGTTCGAAGCGGTGCGCGGTGGGGGAGCAAC
>CAMAYJ010000082.1 GCA_945862505.1 Bifidobacterium breve
GCGTATCTCTGGGTACGGAGTTCCAAGAGAGCGCAGAAACTCAACCCGAGCGACTTCGAGCCACGCAATGTACGACGAGTGATGAGCGACGCCCATTGCATCGGTTTCGGCAAAGCGGACACGAATGTCATGCGAAAAAGCATATGAAGTCGCGTCGGTCGGAATATCGAGTGAGACTCTCAATTGGGCAGCTCAGTTTCGAGGAACATCGATCCAGGGGAGTTCTTTGTCGACACGAGGTTCCCCAGGAAGTCCGAGCACTCGCTCGCCAAGAATATTGCGTTGAATCTCCGATGTTCCTCCTTCAATCGAGTTGGCGCGTGATCGTAGGAACATCTTGCGAGACGTACCGGGAGGACCAGTGAGTCCGATGTGGTCAGACCTGACCATTGTGTAGTCGTAATCGATGAGAGCTTTTGCGCCGAGTAATTCAACGCAGAACTCGTAGATGTCTTTGTTGACCTCAGCGAATTGCAGTTTGGCGATCGAACCCTCTGGCCCAGGGTTTCCAATGCGCCGGTTCTGCGAGGCGCGGATATTCGTGAGTCGTAAAACTTCTGCTGAAATCCACAGTTGCATGAGTCGATCTCGAGTCACCGCTGTGTGCGTCGATGGATCGTCGTTCCAAAGGCGAACGGCTTCGGCGATCGCTCCTGATCCGCGCTGCGGAACTCCGCCGCCGCCACCGCCACCGCCGATGGTTGTCCTCTCGTTTGCGAGCGTTGTCATCGAGACTCGCCAGCCTTCACCGACATCACCAATGCGGTCCGAATCGGGGACTCTTACTTCTGTGAGATACACCTCATTAAATTCCGCTTCACCTGTCATCTGACGAAGCGGACGAACCTCAACGCCGGGAGCGTGCATATCGAGCGCAAAGTAGGTCAGTCCTTTGTGCTTTGGCGTGTTGGGGTCAGTGCGGGCGACGAGCATGCCGCGGCTGGCGAGGTGGGCCAGTGTGTTCCAGACCTTCTGACCTGTGATGACCCACTCGTCGCCGTCTCTGACAGCGCGGCAGCCGAGTCCGGCGAGATCTGAACCTGCACCTGGCTCTGAGAACAACTGACACCAAGCGTCTTCACCGGTGAAGGTACGCCGCAGAATGGTGGCGCACTGTTCGTCAGTTCCATGGGTTGCGATTGTCGGTCCCGCCATAGTGATGCCAAAAAAGAATCGAGTCTCGATCGAAGCGGCTCCGGCTTCTCGGAGTCGCCGGTCGATCTCTCTTTGGGCGGTGGGGGCGAGGCCTAGTCCACCGCGACCAAGAGGCAGATGCACCCATGCCAGCCCGAGGTCGTACTGACGTCCCCTGAAGGTGACGTTATCGACAGTTTTCGGGTCGAGTTCTTCTAGGAGCGTGGTGAGGCGGTCTTCGACGAGGGTGTTGGCATCAGTCGTGCTCATCGCGGAGAGGTTACGCAGCATGGGCCCTGCGCGCACAGACATTGAGCGGGGTTGGTGGTTGGAAGCGAAGCGAGCAGCAGCCGGTACTATCGCAACCCGATAGCCGGGAGCGCCCGGCCTAAGTGAGGACGAGAGGTGGCCCATGGCCGAAGTGAAGTTCGACGACATCGATGGGATTAACGCGCTTGCCAGCGAAGAGTTCGGCGAGTGGGGAGATTCAATCGAAGTGACACAGCAGATGATCAACGACTTTGCCGAGCTCACCGGGGATCGTCAGTGGATCCACATTGATGTTGAGCGTTCTCTCAAGGAGAGCCCGTTTGGCGGACCCGTCGCTCACGGATTTCTCACACTCAGTTTGATGCCCAAACTGGCGACGTTTCCCGTCAAGCTCATTGGTAATGGCAGCGCGGTGAATTACGGCGCCGAGGGACTCCGGTTTTTGTCGCCCGTTCCGGCCGGAGCCAAGGTGCACGCTCGTTCCCGTCTTGTGAAGGCTGAAGCAAAACCCAAGGGCACTCTGATTACGACCGAAGCAGAAATCGCGGCAGAAGGTTCCGATCGTCCTGCGCTCCTCTACAAGATGCAGGTTCTGTACACACCTGCTCGTTGAGCACTCGAAACACACGGTGCGGAGTGTGGCCTGTCTCTTTCTGAGGCAGGCCACAGATCGTTATGAGCCGGCGTGTAACCACTTCCTTCGCTTCGACGATTGTCGCAAGCGGTTTTGATCATTACATTGAGAAACAGCGATTGAGTCACTCGATGATCGGGTTGGATCGTGTATTTGATCGTTTGCGGACGAACCGGCGAGTAACTGTTTCAGATACAACAACCAGCACTGCAAGTAAACCGAGTTGATGAGCGAACCAGAAACCTGAAGGCCATTCGACTCCGGTCCGGTACTCGTGACGGAATTGCAGCCCGGTATAGAGAACAACGATTCCGCCGATTGAGCCGAGGACGGCAAGTGTTGCAATTGCCACTCGTCTTCTCGTCCAGAGCGAAAGCGAGGCGATGATTGCCATCGTTATCGCTACTCCGAGGCCGCCGATGAGCGCGGACAGGGCGGTGATTCCTAGGAGCAAACCGATACGCACCGAGGTGCTCGTTGCGTTCGGGAGTTCCGAGGAAACCAAGATTGGATTGGTGGCATCGACGAGCACTCGATCGAAACGTCGACGTCTCCAAGCGACGACAAGTGCACAGAGGCAGAGCCCGATGAACCATGGTGACGAGATGGCAAGACCAGCCCACACAATTTTCTGCGGAGCCCATGTGATATCGACAGTGAATGTTGCGCCCGTCAAACCCGGGTCAACGAGCCATCCATTCGCAAATCCGTCAATCAGCGTTGGGGCTCCTAGCGAAGGGCCGCCGCGGACTGTTGCTTTCCAACCGTCAGAAAGTGATTGACCGAGTACGAGCCAGAACGGCGCCGATGCTTCAGAGATGTCGACCTTGTAGGAGTTGGTCCCGGTTGAAGTAACCGTGGTTGATGGAGGAGTAACCGAACCCGGAAATGTGACTGATGGAACCGATTTCAGTTGTATCGAGTCCACATCGATTCCGCTGTCAAGGCCCTTGGCTGAGAAAAGCCGATGGTCGCCGGCACCAAAGATGTTCAGAGGCTGCGTTTGGTAGCCCAAAGCCTGCGTGCATGGGCGCAGCTCAATCGGCTGACGATCAAGAGCGGCTTGGACTGATCCGCGAAGAGCGAGTGACTGCTGTGTGCCATCAATCGAGATCAGTTCTGGACGGCAGGAATCGGGCAGCGACTGCGGAAGAGGCGCAACAGATGCGGGGATGCCGAATTCCGCAATGGCGATTGGGAGATTGTGTTGACCACCGCTGAAGTATTCCTTGGTCGTGACCGGCCGTTCTGCCGCGATCGTGAACCGGATCACCTTGGAATTGACCAAACCAGTAGGAATGTTGACGGTCGCGACACTGCCGACTTGGTCGACGGTCGCTATGTGGGGAACTGCGACTGTCCTCGTGGAACCGTCATCAAGGGTCAGGGTGATCGCGGAGGGAACTGAATGCTCAGTGTCGTTCACGACAGCAAGGTTGAGATGAGTGAAATTCATTGCCGAAGGGCTAGTAATGGTGGCGGCTGTGCCCACCTGATTTCCGAATTTTGTCGTCCACGCTGTGGTCAGGTCTCCGTCGAGAGCAGAAGACGGCCGGGCGGCGAGATCACCTGAGAGATAGTCGCTGCCGCTGACAATCGGAAAACCATCAGCAACTCCGGGTCGACCGATGATGCTGTCAATGAGTGATCCGTCGACGCTGCCGCTTAGGCGCGCTTTGCCGGAGAGTTGGAACTGGCCGGCAGAACCCACGTGAAAGATCCGTCGAAGTTGCAATTCAGTGTCTTGACGGAATCCCTCAACGGGGTTTGAGCGAAGCCGTGAAAACAAATAAGAAACATTTGCGGCGGAAGGGGCGAGATTATCGACGCCAGAAGACGGAGTTACGATCCACTCTTGCGCAGAAACGCCGGGAACCGTCACTTCTCGGAATCCGACATTCGAGAACTCAATCCATGTGGCAAGTCCAGTGATATTTGCGTCGTCGATGCGGATGCTGAGCGAAGAAAAGGTCCGTTGACCGCCAAGATCGACTCGTTGGCCATTGCCAGTGAACGACGCATCGGTCATTTCGACAGTTTTCGCCGGCACGCCATCGAGAAGGACTGTTGCTTTGGTTATCCAACGGTTGCCTTGGGTCTGCAGAAGATCGACATGATCGGCGGTAACGGGATGGGCATAATCGATGACCAGTCGGTCGCCGAGGACGTCACTAAATCCACCTGTAGTCCATGCAGTGCGTGGATCTCCATCAACTGCGTTTGAGGGCCGCACCTCTGAGGAATAAGCGACGATGTTCCCATAAGTAGTGGCACGGACATTTGCAACATCGTCCCCAAACCAGGCGACGGATTGGTCGCTCGTGCTTTGGCCGGGGAAGAGGTCGAGGCGCGTGTCTTTGGGGTCTTTAACAAGCGGACTGGAGTCTGCTGTTTCTGTTGCACCGTTGTTCTCTCGTGTCGTTCCCCAGCGTTGAGCCCGCTTGCGGTTCGTGTCGGTGATGACGAGGTTCGGCTGTGAGACGCGGATGCCGCTGAGGAGAGTGGATGATCCAGTTGCAGTGGCGGCATAGAACAACGCCCGGTCTTGTGGGAGTTGATTCCATACGGCCGCTTGGACGATTCCATCACCATCTCCGAAGAGGACGGTGGGGTTGTTGGTGACTTGGGATCGCAAGATCGGGCGCACGCCTGCGACTGGATACGCGGCCAACGGAGGTGTGGCGTTTGATCCCGATGAACCGGCGATGTGCTGTTCATCGACCATGGGTTGGCGAGGATCGGGCGTGTTGACGACAGGACTACCAAATGTTGTCGGAGCTCCCAATCCATTGGAAGGAGTTGTGGTGCCAAATTGGTTCCAGAGGTGGGATGGTCGAGGGCCCCGGTAGCGCTCATATTGGCTGTCGAGTCTCAAGAGAACATCCGATGCAGAAAAGAGCCGAGCCACTCCCGCTACTGCAGCGGTTTCGCCGACGCCTTCTTGCAGAGTGTGATCGAGAGCTCGGAGTAGATCAACAGTTGCTGGTGTTCCATAGGCCGTGATCTCACGACCGATCCAAGGACGATCGATCAGACCGGGAGTGAGTGGGTCCTGCGTTTCGCCCCACCGATAGGCACCGAAGTCGGCTCCTGGAAGTTCGAGGACTCGGAGGTCGCTGCTTTGTGCGTCGAGCCACGTGGCTGCATCGGTCCAATAGGAAGGAATGGTCTCGGGGAATTTGAGATCTGACTGAACGAGACCGCCTGTCCAAAGGGGCGGAAGATTGAGGATGGCGATGCAGGTGATTCCAAGAGGAAGGGCCAGCGCGAGTCTTCGATTGAGAGGTGAGTGGAACCTTCGCAGGATCGCGGGCACCAACGCATCGACGAGTGATGCAATGAGGGCGGCGAGTCCAATAGCAACGAGAGGAAGAATGCGCGGAGAATTTCGAAGCGCGAATCCAACCTCAAGTGATGTTGTGAACTTGATTAGTGAGCCAACAGGCGATGGGTCTTTATAGGGGTAGGTGCCGATAGCGAAGACAAGACCCACGAGAATAAGAGCGACGAAATAAGCGCGGTATTTCCATCGGGTGAGAATCGCGCCGAGCAACCCGAGCAACGGAAGCACAAACGAAAACGCAAGCATGACGAGCGTTGTCGTATACATAGCGCCCGATTCCGTCCAACCGGCGAGACCATCTTTTCCATAGAAGTACCAATAACCGAGTCCGCGAAGTGCTTCAGGTGACGTAGACGTTTGCGCGACAGTTTCGACGGTTTCTGTGAGTTGCAGAATAGGAAGTCCGTATTTGCCTTGGATGAAGAGTCCGGACAGCCACCACAGCTGCGCCGGCCCTGTCGTGACAGCGATTCGTAGCAGTGCGCGTGACGCATTTCGAACGTCGGTCTCGTGGGTGATCCAAATGGCAAACGGGACGAGCAGGAGCGGCCCTAGAAGAACAAAAATCACCGAACTCGCATTGGTGCCGGCCATGACGGTGACGATCAGCGCAAAGAGCACCGACGCACGCCAAGTTCGTTCCCGCAACGCGCAGATCATCAGACCGATTAGCCATGGAAGGGCACACCACGGTGTGAGAATGACGGACGTTCGTCCCATGTAGGCGAGAAGGTACGGGCTGAGCATGTACGTGAACGCAGCTACGGCAGAACCAGAACCTCGCAATCCGAGTTTGCGAAGCATCCAGAGCGTTCCTGCACCGGCGGCAAAAAGGAGCGTTCCGAACCACAGGCGTTCGGCTATCCAAATTGGCACGCCAATGGTTTTGAAAATCCAGTACCAAGGTCCTAATGGAAACAGATAGCCGATGTTCTGGTGTGTGACTGTTCCCGCATTTATGTGGGCGTCCCATAGAAATGGGACGCGGTCAAGGAACTTTCCCGAGTCAAGGAGGAGGTAGGCCTTCGTATCGGCCGAGATTTCTCCACGGGACGTGAGTAGAGAAGGTATGTACGCAAGGAGAGCGAGAAGGAGATAGGTCCCACGGTCAAAGCGTCTCATCGAGGATTGAACCGGAGAATCAGCATTTGGTTGGCTATTTGCGGTTGCGTCAAGATCACCGATCGATCCGGGGGATGCGGAAACCGTCATTTGGGGGCCCATCCGGCAGAAGGGGCGTGAGGGATCGGACGCGTTCTCACTCAGGGCAAGGTAGCAGGGGGTTTCCTATGCCTTCGGGCAGTCGAATTGCCCTGTGATCG
>CAMAYJ010000083.1 GCA_945862505.1 Bifidobacterium breve
ATGAATTGCAGAATCTCTGAACCGCTGCGCGAATCAAGATTACCCGTGGGTTCGTCGGCAAAAATAATGGCGGGCTGACTGGCAAGTGCACGAGCAACAGCGACGCGCTGTTGCTGACCACCGGAAAGTTCACTTGGTCGATGTGAGAGTCGGTCACCGAGACCGACAGTGGACACGATTGTGTCGAGCCATTCCTGGTCGGGAGCGCGACCGGCGAGGTCCATCGGAAGCGTGATGTTTTCGAGCGCAGTCAGTGTCGGTACAAGATTGAACGATTGGAAGACAAAACCGATGGTGTCGCGACGCAAGCGGGTGAGTTGCTTGTCGTTCAGTCCGCTCAGGTCGACGTCGCCGATAAAAATTTGACCGGAGTTGATGGTGTCGAGTCCCGCAACGCAGTGCATGAGGGTGGACTTGCCGCTCCCCGAAGGGCCCATGATGGCGGTGAACTTGCTGCGTTCGAAGGAAACGCTCACGTTGTCGAGAGCGGTCACGAGCGTGTCTCCAGCTCCGTACACCTTGGTCACGTTCTCGGTGTGGGCGGCGGTGGTTGTGTCGGCGGGGGAGGGATTCGTTGTCATTGTCACGGCTGAAAGGCTAGGCCCTAGACGCGCAAAGGGGACAGGCGGGCGCCCGTCCCCTTTGACGAATCAACTACAGATTGTTCAGCGGTTGGGCTGAGGCGTGATGCGAAGGTACGGCTTGAGTTTCTTGAATCCCTTGGGGAAACGCTCGGTTGCCTCTTCGTCGGAAAGGGCTGGGGAAACGATGACGTCGTCGCCGTCTTTCCAGTTCGCTGGCGTTGCGACCTTGTAGCCATCGGTGAGTTGCAGCGAGTCGATGACGCGAAGAAGTTCATCGAAGTTACGACCGGTGCTGGCTGGGTAGGTGAGGATCAGACGAACCTTGTTTGCCGGATCGATCACGAACACGGAGCGAACAGTCATCGTGTCATTGGCATTCGGGTGGATCATGTCGTACAGGTCAGCCACCGTGCGGTCCGGGTCGGCAATGACCGGGAAGTTCACGGCCTGGCCCTGAGTCTCTTCAATGTCGCCTTCCCATGAGAGATGGGAGTCAACGGGGTCGACCGAAAGGCCGATGGGCTTCACGTTGCGCTTGTCCCACTCGGGCTTGAGCTTGGCCACGGTGCCCAGTTCGGTGGTGCAGACCGGGGTGAAGTCCTTCGGGTGCGAAAAGAGGATCGACCATGAGTCGCCCTTCCAATCGTGGAAGGACACGCTGCCCTGTGTGGTGTCAGCGGTGAAGTCGGGGGCGATGTCGCCGAGGCGTAGTGCCATGTTTCTGAAGCCTCCATGGCTTGAGAGTGGGTTGGGCCGACATCTTGCCCGATTCAGGAGTAAAAGTCGACTCTGTAGGTCGGGAATTACTTTTCCTGAGATTCGAGAAACGGAATCAATGCTTTCCGGGTACGTAACGGGCGAGTGATGCTTCGATCTCGGCCCACGCAGCATCGCGCCCGTCGAATTCGCCAACATCGGAGAATTTTCCTGGTTCGAGGTCTTTGTAGATAGAGAAGAAGTGTTTGATCTCGGCGAGAGTTTCAGACGGGATGTCGTCGATGTTCATCGCATCGCGCCAGCGTGGTTCGCGGTGATGCACGCACAAGATCTTGGCGTCGCGTCCGGCATCGTCGGTCATCCACAAGACGCCAACGGGGCGGACGTGGATCCAGCAGCCAGGAAACGTGGGGTCTTCAGTGAGAACGAGAACGTCGAGCGGATCGCCGTCCTCGGACAGCGTGTCGGGGATGAACCCATATTCAGTGGGGTAGGTGGTGGCGGAGAAAAGGCGGCGGTCGAGGTGAATCCGCCCAGTTTCGTGGTCAATTTCGTACTTGTTGCGACTCCCGCGAGGGATCTCGATCACGACATCGATGGTTTCCATTTCTCTATTCTGCCCGGTTCTGTGCCCCTTCGACGTAGGCCAGGATTGGCGACTGTGCGAGACTCACCGACCGTGACCACGCACAAACTGACCTCAACTGATGGTTTCGTCGTTCTCGATCTCGACGATGCTCCCATGGCTATTGGCATTGTTCGTTCGGCACCAAAGGTGCTTGTCGATGGAGCGAAATGGCTTGCTCGCTCGGAGACCTACCGCTACGCGTTTTTCGACCGCAAGGTTTCTGGAGCTTCTGCAGCAGTCAATGCACCCGTTGATGCCAAAGCAGAGGCGATCGCGGCCTTCGCGACTGAACTCGCCGGCGACGCGTTTTCCACGGTGCACCTGAGCGCCGGACGCGGCATCTCGCCCGATGATCTTGCCGAACTTCGTTCGCGTGATCCGCGGCCCGAATCTTGGTGGTCAGAACGCGACGCGCTCACCGCCGCTGGCATCGTTGCTGCAGCAGGCCAAGCTGCGGGTGGACTTTCTGGTCGCACTGTTGCGATTGAAACCTTCGACGCGATGACCTCGTTGCTCCCCGAGATGTTTCGTGTGGCAGGCGCAACGGTGATTGAACCTGATGTTTCTGAAGACGCCAACGCAGTTCTTCATGCTGATGTCGACGTGTTAGTCGCTGGATCAAAGGTCGGTCTCATTGGTGACGCCAACGCATCGAATGTCGTGGCGCGTCTGATAGTTCCGAGTGGCCCAATGCCCGTCACTGCGAAAGCACTTGCCGCATTCGGGCGACGAGAGGTGACGGTTCTTCCCGATTTCGTCACAACTTCTGGTCATCTCGCAGCATGGCCGGTCGATGGCTCATCGACCGACGCCGCCGAACTCGTTGGCGCAGCAATTTCCCAGGTCATGACTCATGAAAAGGGACCGCTTCTCGGGGCCTGTGAAATCGCCGAAGCGTTTCTGGGCACGTGGGCGACGGTTCCATTCGGTCGACCAATCGCCTGATCGTTATGGCGACGTCATCTGGTTTGGTGTGGTTCCGGCGAGACCTTCGTCTTGACGACAACCCAGCATGGGCAGCGGCAACTTCTGAACATCAGGAAGTCACCGCGCTTTTTGTTTTAGATCCAGCGTTGTTTGATCGTGCGAGTTCGCGTCGTGCTGCGCGTCTGCTCGGCGATCTTGCGGCACTCGACGGGGCACTTGCAGAACACGGTGGACGTCTGCTTGTTCGCGTCGGTAATCCTGAATCGGTTGTTCCTGAAGAAGCGCGGCGACTGGGTGTGTCAGCGCTCCACCTGAACCACGACGTCACGCCGTACTCGACCGAACGTGACAGCGTCGTGAATAAGCGGGTCACGGAACTCGGTATCGAGTGGGTCCCCGAGTGGGGAACCCTGGTGCACGAACCCGGACGCATTTTCACGAAAGCAGGTTCGCTTTCGCAGGTGTTTACCCCTTTCTTCCGCGTTTGGGAGCGAACGGCATGGTCGCCCTGGCCCACTCAGGGACAGGCAGAGATCACTGCAGATCCCGGCGATGGAATTCCTCAATCCGAGCGGCCGTATCCGCTGCTTGATGGTGAAACGGGCGACGCGGCGCTTCCCGGTGAACACGGCGCACAAGCTCGACTCGATCTCGCCGTTTCTCGAGCAGATTCCTATGACGGAGATCGCAATACGCCTTCGGTTCTCGGCACGTCGCAACTTTCAATTGATCTTCGATTTGGAACGCTGTCGCCGCGTTTCATAGCGCAGGCCGTGGGCGAGTCGAGCGCTGGTCGTGCAGCGCTTGTTCGCCAACTCGCATGGCGCGATTGGTATGCGCATCTTCTTTTTGCAACACCGATACTTGTTGAGCAACCCATGAAACCGCAGTACGCAGCGATTCAGTGGCGGAAGGATGACAAGAGTTTCGACGCCTGGAAGAACGGACTCACGGGTTATCCGTTTGTCGACGCAGGTATGCGTCAACTGAAAGAGACCGGATGGATGCATAACCGCGTGCGGATGGTTACGGCCTCGTTTCTTGTGAAGAATTTGCTCATCGATTGGCGCCGTGGTGAGCGATATTTCCGCCATGTATTGCTTGATGCTGACGTTTCCCAGAATGTTGGGAACTGGCAGTGGGTAGCGGGTACCGGCCCGGACGCGTCGCCGTACAACCGTGTCTTTAACCCCGTGCTCCAGAGTCAACGATTCGATGCCGAAGGTGACTACATCCGTCGTTGGGTACCCGAACTTGCAGTTCTTGATGCGAAGGCGATTCACGAACCGTGGGCGGTCGGTCCACTTGAACTTGCATCTGCTGGCATCGAACTCGGAACGGACTATCCGGAACCGATTGTTGATCTCGCGTTTAGTCGTGGTCGAGTGCTTGACGCGTATGGAGCAGTCAAGCGTTAACGATCACGAAGCGCGTGCAGCGTCTTGTACTGATCGACGACTAATTGAACGAGGGGAGTGTCCAGCCGCAGCTCGCTGCTCTTCGTTTTCTCCGCCCCAATATCCGTTTTCGCGATTGTCACGAGCGAGTTCACGACAAGCAATGTTCACGGGACATGCATCACACATTGCTTTGGCCGCGACTTCGCGGCGTACACGGCGTTCGGGTCGCTCTCCTGCAATCCCGAAAAACAGCGTGGTGCGACCCTTGCACGAAGCGTGGTCCATCCATTCGGGTCGGGCAGTTGCGAGCAGTGTGGATTCCATCTCGACTCCAGTGGGTAGGTGTACCGAGGGAACAGCGGAGAAGCTGTTTTGAATTTAGTACTAAATCCTCTGGCTTCCACTCGGAATCGTGAATGAATGCCTGTGGCATGGGCCACAGGCTCGATCGGAGCGGATCGCCGAAGGTTCGGCAGGGCTGAGAACCAGGCATGGCCCCTAGGCTCAGACCGTGACTGTGTTTCTCGTGGGAGCCGGACCGGGTGATCCGGGGTTACTGACCTTGCGTGGGGCTGAGGCCCTGGCCATGGCCGATGTTGTGGTCTTTGACCGGCTTTCGGTTGGTGCGCTGCTTGAACTCGCTCCGGTCGCTGCGGAACAGATCAGCGTGGCGAAATCCGCTGGTCAGGCCGTTATGGCCCAAGATGACATCAACGAACTCCTCATAGAGAAGGCAAGGCAGGGCAAGACCGTCGTCAGGCTCAAAGGCGGAGATCCGTTCGTTTTCGCCCGTGGGGGAGAGGAAGCTGCGGCGCTCGCAGCGGCCGGGATCCATTACGAGGTCGTGCCCGGCGTGACCTCTGCGATCGCTGTTCCGGCCTATGCCGGCATCCCCGTCACGCTGCGCCACTCATCAACCTCGTTCACCGTGATTACTGGTCACGAGGATCCCGACAAGAGCGACGAGGTCAATTGGGAAGCCGCCGCTCAGTTGGGCGGAACCATCATCATCCTCATGGGAGTAGGTCGACTACCGAAAATCGTTGATCGCCTCTTGGCCGGTGGCCTTGCGCCCGACACGCCAGCAGCGGCCATTCGTTGGGGAACGCGTCCGGAGCAACACACGGTCCGCTCGACGCTTTCGGCTATCGCTCGCGAACCACTCGAATCGCCGAGCGTCATTGTGGTTGGTCAAGTGGTAGCGATGGACCTTTCGTGGTTCGAATCCCGGCCCCTTTTTGGCAAAAAAGTGATCGTCACTCGACCGCGACACCAATCTTCGGTGCTTGCTGATCGCCTGCGTGATGAAGGCGCTGAAGCACTCATAGTGCCGACAATCGAAATCGTCGATCCCACCGATCAAGGTGCAGCGCTTCACGCATCGATCGATCACCTTTCGTCCTATGACTGGTTGGTTCTGACATCTGCGAATGGTGCGTCGCGGTTCTGTGAACTGTTGCGAGATGGGCGCGATCTCGCTGGTGTGAAAATCGCTGCCATAGGTCCGGGTACTGCGGATGTTCTTGCTGACTTCAACCTCATTGCCGACCTAGTTCCCGAGCGATTTATTGCCGAGTCGCTGCTTGAAGCATTTCCGCTGCCTAGCGAAATCGATCAGCGACGCGTGCTCCTGGCCCGAGCAGAAGTAGCGCGAGATGTACTTCCTGATGGTCTCCGTGACCTTGGTTGGCGAGTCGATGTTGTTGATGCGTACAGAACAATCCCCGTTGAACCCACCGATGAAGAACGGGCGCGCATCACCCAAGCCGACATCGTCACGTTCACGTCATCGTCGACGGTCGACAATTGGGTCGCAGCGTTTGGTAGCGAAACGTTGCCAAAAGTGGTCGCGTGTATCGGTCCCATCACTGCCGACACCGCGCACCGTGCAGGACTTCGAGTCGATGTCATTGCCGAGGTTCATACGATCGACGGACTCGTCGATGCCCTCATCGAACGGGTCGCTCACCCCGATGCGTCAAAGTCGACACTGCGTCGGCGCACCAGCAGGGGTCCTCGATTCGGCCGCAAACCGCGGCGTGCCTAGGCTCTGCGTCGATGAGTTTCCCGCAACGTCGACTTCGACGGCTTCGTCGCACTCCGGCTCTTCGCCGGTTAGTGGCCGAAACACGTCTCTCTCCCGATGATTTCATCGCGCCACTGTTTGTGCGCGAGGGAATCACTGAGCCTCAACCGATTGCGTCGATTCCTGGCGTTGTGCAACACACGCTCGGGTCGCTACGTGCTGAAGTTGCCGACCTTGTTGGTTTGGGTGTGCCAGGCGTAATTCTCTTTGGCGTCCCAGAACAGAAGGACGAGGTTGGTTCCGGTGCATGGGATCCAAATGGAATTGTTCAGATCGCATTGCGAGAATTACGCGACACCTTTGGCGATCGCGTCGTAC
>CAMAYJ010000084.1 GCA_945862505.1 Bifidobacterium breve
TCTTGGCCTGACCGCGTTCACCGAGGAAGATCACGTCGTGTCCGGCGAGGATCGCATTCTCGAGTTGCGGAAGAACGGTGTCTTCGTAGCCAAGAACACTGTCGAACAGCGGTTCCCCGGCTTTGATCCGTTCAATCGCGTTCTGACGGAGCTCGTCCTTTACGGAACGACTCACCCAGCCAGATGCGCGCAGTTCTCCGAGAGTGGTCGGACGCTCAGACATCGTTTCCTCTCCTGCCGGACCCGATGGCCGGACGATGGACGCCTCAACCTACCGCCGACGCCCCCACCTCGGGCGAGCCGAAGCCGAAAAGAGCGGCCGCAGGGTTCGCCCCTAACCATTGTCGGTGAGTAGCGTGATCTCACTTGGTCTTGGCTCTGCCGGACGAAGACCAGTTCCAGTCACAGCCGCTTCTAAGAAAGGTTTGCTCGTGACAGCAACCAAGGAACCGCCAGCGATAACTCCGGACATTTCGTCCCCGACGATTCGCAAGGCCAACCGACGCAGCACTTTCCCCATTATCGACCTCTACAAGTCATCAGTGGGCAAAAAATTGATCATGGCCCTCACCGGCATCATGCTGATGGGGTTCGTGCTCTTCCACATGATCGGCAACCTCAAGATGTATCTCGGGGCCGAGGATTTCAACCACTACGCAGAGTTCCTGCGCCAGCTCCTTGTGCCGATCATTCCGCCCACAGGTGTCCTTTGGATACTTCGTCTTGGTCTCATCGGCGCATTCGCGCTGCACATCCAGTCGGCCTATGCGCTTACCCGCATTAACCACAAGGCACGACCGGTCAACTACAAGTCACCACGTGACTATGTGGCGGTGAACTGGGCAGCTCGCACCATGCGCTGGAGCGGCATCATCGTCGGCCTTTTCCTGCTGTGGCATCTGGCCGATCTGACATGGGGCTGGGCCAACCCAGCCTTCGTCGACGGAAACCCCTACGCCAACGTTGTGACCAGTCTTAGCCGTGCACCCATTGCTGCGCTGTACATCCTCGCCAACCTCGCACTCGGATTTCACCTCTACCACGGGGCCTGGAGCATCTTCCAGAGCCTTGGCTCGATGAGCGCAAGATTCAACCCCCGACACAATCCGCTTCGCCGTGGCTTCGCTGCTGGATTCGCGATTCTTGTGGCTGGCGTCAACATCACGTTCCCGATCGCCGTGCTTACCGGCGTCGTCGGCTGAAGGAGCATCAGATGAGCACAATTACTCTTGACTCGAAGGTCCCGTCAGGTCCCATCGAGGATCGTTGGACCAGCCACCAGTTCAACATGAAGCTCGTGAACCCCGCAAACAAGCGGAAGTTCACCGTGCTCGTGGTCGGCACTGGCCTTGCCGGTGCAGCCGCTGCGGCGACACTCGCCCAACTCGGTTACCAAGTGAAATGCTTCACCTTTCACGACTCGCCTCGTCGTGCACATTCAATCGCTGCGCAGGGTGGCATCAACGGCGCAAAGAACTACAAGAACGACGGCGACAGCGTTCACCGTCTGTTCTACGACACAGTGAAGGGCGGCGACTTCCGCTCACGCGAGTCAAACGTTCACCGTCTTGCCGAGGTCAGCGTCAACATCATCGATCAGTGTGTAGCGCAGGGTGTTCCCTTTGCTCGTGAATACGGCGGTCTTCTCGACAACCGTTCCTTCGGTGGAGCGCAGGTCAGCCGCACGTTCTACGCACGTGGCCAAACCGGTCAGCAACTTCTGCTCGGCGCTTATCAGGCCCTTATGCAGCAGGTGTCGCTTGGCAATGTGGAACTCCACACCAAGACCGAACTCCTCGATGTCGTGACCAAAGACGGCGTTGCCGCTGGCATCGTCACTCGCAATCTCGTAACTGGCGACATCCGCAGTTGGGCCGGTCATGCCACGCTCCTATGCACCGGCGGTTACGGCAACGCCTTCTACCTCTCGACCAACGCCATGAACTCCAATGTCACGGCATCTTGGAGAGCACATAAGAAGGGCGCACTGTTCGCGAACCCTTGTTACACACAGATCCACCCGACCTGCATTCCGGCCAGCGATGAATTCCAGTCGAAGCTCACGCTTATGTCTGAATCGCTTCGCAACGATGGCCGCATCTGGGTGCCGAAGCAGTTCGACGACAACCGCGCTCCGGAAAATATTCCGGAAGAAGACCGCGACTATTTCCTCGAGCGCAAGTACCCGTCTTTCGGCAACCTCGCACCGCGTGACATTGCGTCACGTAACGCAAAGCAGGTTGTCGATGAAGGCCGCGGTGTTGGCCCGATCAAGAACGGCGTGTACCTCGACTTTGCCGAATCGATTGGTCGTCTTGGCGAGAACGTTGTGTTTGAGCGTTACGGCAACTTGTTCGACATGTACGAACGCATCACCGACGAGGATCCGATGAAGATGCCGATGCGCATCTACCCGGCCTCGCACTACACAATGGGTGGCTTGTGGGTCGACTACAACCTCATGACCAACATCCCTGGTTTGTACGCGCTCGGTGAAGCCAACTTCTCCGATCACGGTGCAAACCGTCTTGGCGCTTCCGCTCTCATGCAAGGCCTGGCCGACGGATACTTCGTTGCTCCGAACACGATCGGTGATTACCTCTCCGGCTTGCTCGGCAAGACCCCCGTCGGCACCGACGATCCCGCATTCAGCACGTCAGTAGCTGCTGTACAAGACGACATGCGTCGCTGGATCGCTGTTGGTGGCACCAAGTCACCGGAGTACTACCACCGTGAACTCGGCAAGATCGTTTGGGATTATTGCGGGATGACCCGCGACAAGAACGGTCTCGAAAAGGCACTCTCCGAGATCCCTGCCTTGCGCGAAGAATTCGAGAAGAACGTTCGTGTGCTTGGCAGTCCCGAGGGCATTAACCAGTCGCTCGAAAAGGTCGGTCGCGTTGCCGACTTCTTCGAACTCGGCGAACTGATGTGTCGCGATGCGCTTATGCGCGAGGAATCATGCGGCGGTCACTTCCGTGTTGAACATCAGACCGAAGAAGGCGAAGCCAAGCGTGATGATGCGAACTTCTCATTCGTCGGCGCATGGAAATGGGAAGGTACGGGAACAACCTCGACCCTCCACAAAGAGCCTCTCGTGTTTGAATCCGTTAAGCCCGTCGAGCGCAGTTACAAGTAACCAGGAGCCATTGTGAATCTCACACTCAAGGTCTGGCGCCAGAGCGGTCCTACCGACCCCGGCCACTTCGAGACCTACGAAGCAACGGATGTGAAGGACGAGATGTCCTTTCTCGAGATGCTCGACCTCGTCAACGAGAACCTCATCGCTGACGGCCACGAGCCCATCACGTTCGACAGCGATTGTCGTGAAGGAATCTGTGGCACCTGCGGCCTCATGATCAACGGACAGGCCCACGGTCCCCAGAAGGGCACCACAACCTGTCAGTTGCACATGCGCAAGTTCCACGATGGCGAGACCGTCACCATCGAACCATGGCGAGCTGCTGCGTTCCCGGTGCTGAAGGACCTCATGGTCGATCGCAGCGCCTTCGACGCCATCATCCAGTCCGGTGGCTTCATCACCGCCGACACCGGTGGTCCTCGTGATGCGAACGAGATCCTCATCCCGAAGATCGCGGTCGACTCCGCCATGGACGCGGCTGCGTGCATCGGCTGTGGTGCGTGTGTCGCTGCCTGCCCGAACGGAGCGGCTCAGCTGTTCACTTCGGCCAAGCTCGCTCACCTCAACCTGCTGCCACAGGGTCAGGCCGAACGCTGGAAGCGCACCGAGGACATGGTCGAGACCATGGAGATGTTCTTCGGTTCATGCACGAACTACGGCGAATGCCAAGAGGCGTGCCCGAAGGAAATCCCTATTGATTTCATCGCCATGATGAATCGAGACTTCCTCAAGTCAAAGCTCAAGAACCGCAAGCTGCAGGGTCAGCGCTGATCAGTTTCTGAGTCGCCCACCCGTGGCATTCTCGCCCGGCGCCGAACCACTTCCTTATGGGAGTAGGCGGCGCCGGTCGTCGTTTTGCGGTGCTATTCGGCGAAGTGCTCGCCCTTGGGTGAGCGGCGGTGACGAATGAATTCGATAATCACGGGCAGAATCGAGACGAACACGATGACCACAACCGCGATCTCGATGTTTTCACCAATGGCGGGGAACACACGCCCAAGGGTGTAGCCCAAGAGCGTGATACCAGCGCCCCACAAGACGCCGCCGATGATGTTGAACTTCACGAATGTCCGGTAGTGCATGTTCGAAACGCCGGCCACGATTGGGGTGAAGGTTCGAACAATCGGAACAAATCGGGCAAGAACGATCGACTTCGAACCGTGTTTGGCGAAAAACTTCTCGGCGCTTTCGACATACGAAGGCTTGAAGAGTCGCGATTCAGGACGTTTGAACAGCGACGGCCCAACCTTCTTGCCGAAGAGGTAGCCAACTTGGTCTCCGGCGATCGCCGCAAGGGTTACGCCCAACATGACGATCCAGATGTGGCCGCCAGCCAATTGGAAGATCTCGCCATCTTCCGAGATCTTGATGCCATAGGTGGCCAGACCGGCGGTAAAGAGCAACGAGTCGCCGGGGAGGAAGAAGCCAATCAGGATGCCCGATTCAGCGAAAACCACGATGAAGAGGCCTATGAGCCCCACTGACTCAAGAAGCTTTTGTGGGTCAATACCGACAGCGAAAATTGCGGTAGCCATGGCGGAGAACATGGCGGGAACCCTAGTGGTGAGATCCCTACCGCCCGTGGCACATCACCCGCTGATTCTGAGATCTACGTCAGTAGCCGTCGGCGGGATTGACGACCGACAGCAGAGGTTCCTCGTTCAGGTACAAACGGAGATTGTCGATGAACGTGGCGTACATGGCCTGGAACGCGCCCGACCAGTTCCACGACACATGGGGGCTGAGTCGCACCGCAGGGTGCGAGTACATCCAATGACCGTCAGGGAGCGGCTCGGGGTCAGTGGCATCGATATCGGCACAGGCCACGATGCCGCTGTCGAGCGCACGCAGAAGTGCATCGTCATCGATGATGGGGCCACGAGCCACGTTGATGAGTTGCACACCAGGCTTCATGGCGGCAAAGAGTTCATCGTTGAACAGACCGCGAGTCGCGTCGGTGAGCGGTGCGACAAGCACGATGTGATCGGCATCGGCGACGAGTTCGGTGACAGAACGAACCATACGAACACCATCGATGGGGCTCGGCGCGTCGCTATTGCGCATTGCTGTGACGTTCATCCCGAATGGGAGCGCTCGCTGAGCGATCGCCGTTCCGATTCCGCCTAAGCCCAGAATGGCAAGGTTCGCGTTGTCGAGCGTTGCAAACGATGGCGACGGAATATTCCACTGCTTTGGTTGCTCAGCGACAAACGAGCCGGGCATGCGTTTCACGAACGACAACATGCAGGCCATGACCCATTCGGAAATGGGAACAGCGCTGAGACCGCGTGAATTCGTGAGGATCAGATCATCGCCAATGAGGTGCAGCGGAAATTTGTCGATGCCGGTGCCAATGAGATGCACCCACTTCACGCCACGACTGAGTGCATCTTCCAGCGTCGGAACGCTTGTGGGAGTGGTGATGAGCACATCGCCGACAACATCGGCGGCGATCTCGCCGTCCATAGGGATGGCGACCACCTCGACCTGAGAGGCAATGTCGTCGGGAATGTGGATCGTGTCGAGTCGACCCACATGGCTAAGCACTCGAAGCACGGTCAATCGCCCTCTCTCGTGGCCCGCAACAGCGGAGGAGTTACGGAGGGCAGCGTAACGGACCTTTCCTTCCGCTCACCGACTGCCTGCCTGCACCGACTACCGTCCGATCGATGCCCGAGTACCTCTCCCCCGCTTGGTTTACCGAGGCCGACTCTCTTCTTCGTTCGAGCGAGGTCCTCAACGCGCTATCACAGGGCGTGCACTTAGTACTTGAACAACGTGTTGGCGAAGGTGACACCGCAACGGTGTGGCATGTGCGCTTTGTCGACGGCATCGTTTCGATGACCCAGGGTCCGGCCGACATACCCGATGTCATCTTTGTCTGTGATGCCGCAACGGCCGAAGGTATTCGCAGCGGTAAACAAAGTGCTCAGACTGCATTCATGGATGGCGCTTTGCTCGTCAAAGGTTCAATCAACGCGCTCTTGGCCCACGCCGAATTATTCGCTGCGCTTAACGACGTACTCGGCCCGCTGCGCTAAGCACAACGGGCCGAGACCAAAGAATTTCAGTTTTCGCTTCACCACTAAGCCGTGCAGCCAGAAGGTGCAAACGGAATCAGATAAGTCCGAGTTCCTTCACGCCGTCGCGCTCTTCAACGAGTTCGGCAACCGACGCGTCGATGCGGCCACGTGAGAAGTCATCGATGTCGAGACCCTGCACGATTTCGTACTTGCCATTGCCGCAAGTGACGGGGAACGAGGAGATGATGCCCTCGGCAACGCCGTAGGAACCATCGGACGGAAT
>CAMAYJ010000085.1 GCA_945862505.1 Bifidobacterium breve
CGGGTATCGCTACGTCACGCTCGACCTTGAAGGATTGCGGTCCGGCAATCTGAACGCTGCGCTTGAGCCATGACCGACGCTCCATCGGGGACATCAACGGCTGACCTCGAAGCCCTTGCGGGCTACGCCGGTGCGCTTGCCGATGGCATAGAACGAGCGATTGGGCCGTGGGTAGAACGTTCCGTCGAGATCGTTTGTGAGAAGTCCGGCGTCATGGTCACGGGCAATCTGCGTCAGCAGGCGCGAACAGCTGGGGCCGAGGCCACTGCCGAAATCGCCCCTCGCGTGCGAGCGCTTCTTGCCTTAGACATCGACGAGCAGCGGCTAGGTCCTCTTGAGTTGCTCCGCAGCGCGGTTCGCTGGCCCACACAGGTCTTGCGGGATTTGGGCGTCAGGGCGGCTGCTCGAGACGAGTCAGCGAAAGCGATGTTCCCTGACGACGACTACGACCTCACCCCGTCCTCGTTTGGTGATCTCGACGCAGCCCTTCATGAACCCGGCTTGGTTTGGGGCGCGGCGAAAGCCCATGTTTTCTTGGCGAGGCGCCGGGCGGCCGGGCAGCGCTAGCAAGCGTCAGGCGAAGGGAAGGTTTTGTTTACAGAACCGAAACAATTGAGGAACGGTCAAGAAACAACCTGACGCGATCCTTTCGGACATCTGGCGCCTTACTGGCGTCTCTGTGATGAAGGGGTTCTTCGTGATTGACAGTGGCGATACCGCGTGGATGCTGATCTCGACAGGCTTGGTGCTCTTTATGACACCGGGACTCGCGTTCTTCTATGGCGGCATGGTTCGGGCCAAAAACATGCTCGGCATGCTGATGCAGAACTTCTTCGCCATGGGCCTGATGGCGATTCTTTGGGTGACTATTGCCTTCTCGTTGGCATTTGGAAACTTTGGTGATGGCGGGTTCATCGGCAACTTGGATTTTGCCTGGATGCGCAACATCAACGCGACCACGGGCAGCGAAGCGTTCGCTCTCACGATTCCATTTGTGTTGTTCTGCGCCTACCAGATGACCTTCGCTGTCATCACTCCCGCACTCATCACTGGCGCAACTGCCGACCGATTTAAGTTCAAGGCATACGTGATTTTCATTGCTCTTTGGCTTGTGCTTGTGTACGCGCCGGTTGCTCACTGGGTGTTTGGTGGCGGGTGGCTCGCGAAACTGGGCGCACTCGACTTTGCTGGTGGCGCCGTTGTGCACATCAATGCAGGTGCTGCTGCACTTGCCGTGGTTCTTGTCCTGGGCAAGCGCAAGGGTTGGCCGCGTGAGGGCATGCATCCGCACAACCTGCCGTTCACCCTTCTTGGTACGGGCATTTTGTGGTTTGGATGGTTTGGCTTCAATGCCGGTTCCGCGCTTGGTGCAAATGGCATTGCCGCAACGGCGCTTATGAACACGTTCCTTGCTGCGTCGGCAGGCATGATCGGTTGGTCGCTGTTCGAACGCATCAAGGACGGGAAGCCCACAACACTCGGCGCTGCATCCGGTGCAGTTGCGGGTCTCGTGGCCATCACGCCATGTGCGGGATTCGTCGGCGGTATGGCCCCGATCCTGATCGGTCTCGCTGCAGGAGTGTTGTGTGTCTTTGCCATCCAACTCAAGTTCAAGTTTGGCTACGACGACAGTCTCGATGTCGTTGGTGTGCATCTTGTCGGTGGACTTGTTGGTGCACTGCTGCTCGGATTCTTCGCTGACGCCACGATCAACCCTCTTGTGAAGAATGAAGGACTCTTTGTCGGCGGTGATGCGAAGTTGCTCTGGTACCAGTTCGTGGCATCGGCAGTAACGCTCGTGTTCTCATTCGTCGTGTCGTTCATCATTGCGAAGGCGATTGATAAAACAATTGGTATGCGAGTGACCGAAGAGGAAGAAAACGAAGGTCTCGACTACAGCCAGCACGCAGAGACGGCGTACAGCTTCGGCAGCACAGGCAGCATGGATCGACTCTGATCCGCAATCTGAATCAGACGTGAACGCGTTCGTCACTGATCAGTGGCGAATCTGATTGAAAGGGCTACGGTTCCTCCTATGAAGCTTGTGACAGCAATCATCAAGCCCCACAAAGTTGATGACGTGAAAGATGCCTTGAAGGCTGCTGGCCTTCAGGGCATGACCGTTGACGAGGTCAAAGGTTTCGGTCGTCAAGGTGGGAAAACAGAGATCTATCGCGGTGCGGAGTATGTGGTCGACCTCCTACCCAAAGTCAAAATTGAAACAGTGGTTCCTGACGAAATTGCCGATCAGGTCGCAGAGGTCATTGTCGCGGCAGCGCGAACCGGCAAGATCGGCGACGGCAAAGTGTGGATTTCATCAATCGACAAAATCATCCGTATTCGCACCGGGGAGTTGGGCGACGAAGCGGTCTAATGCCGTGACTTTCCCGCGCTCTATTCATGACCCCTAAACTTGATCGCAAGGTGTTGCTCGAAGACACCAGTAATCGAGGTGCCGCATTCTGCGGGTTGCTCTCCGAACACGTTGATGCTTGGTTAGTACAATTGTGGAACGCAGCCGGTGGACCTGATCAGGGCGCCGCACTTGTTGCTGTCGGTGGATACGGGCGAGCGGAACTATCGCCAGGTAGTGACATCGACGTGTATCTGCTCTGCGAGCCGAAGACCGACGTCGCAGACCTAGCCGAACGCGTTTGGTATCCGATTTGGGATCAGGGCGTGAAATTGGGTCATGCCGTGCGAACCGTGAAAGAGACGCTGACGCTGGCGTCTGATGATCTCGATACCGCAACAGCGATTTTGTCGGTTCGTTATCTGGCTGGCGATAAACAGTTGGCTGACGAACTCGCAACGAAAGGGACTGAACTCTGGGAGAAGCGGGCAAAGCGTTGGCTCGATGAGATGGATCTTCGTGTCCGCTCTCGCCACAGCGAATCGGGAGAAGTTGCGTTTCTTCTCGAACCCGATCTCAAGAACGGTCGCGGCGGATTGCGCGATGTTCATGCCATCGGATGGGCTGAGCGAGCCGGCATACCACTCCTCGCCGGAGACCATGACACGATCGCTGCTGCCTATGAAGTTGTGTTGTCGGCGCGTGTTGAACTGCAACGACGAACTGGTCGGCACTCAGACATTCTTTTGCTCGAGGAACAAGATGCGGTGGCTGCTGCGCTTGGTTTCGACGATGCCGATGTCTTTATGCGAGCACTATCGACTGCAGCGCGAACGATTGCATGGGTGAGCGACGATCTTTGGTTCCGCGTGCGTTCATCACTCGATGGGCCGACACGACGAAAATTGCGTCGCGACGAAGAGGCACTTGTTGGTGTGGTTGTTCGAGACGGTTCTGTCGCGCTGGCGGCTGGGGCGGAACCAACGAATGACCCCTATCTCATTCTCCGAGTTGCGGTAACCGCCGCTCGAAATGACGCTCGCATCGAGCGCACAACGCTCGACCAGCTCGCAGAGTCGAAGCCGTTAACAACGCCATGGTCAGAAGAAGCGCGTCGGTTGTTTGTCGAACTTTTTCTCGCGGGTCGCCCCGCAGTACAAGTAGTGGAAACTCTCGACCAACGGGGCTTGTGGGAACCGATTTTCCCAGAGTGGGAAGTTATTCGGTGTCGTCCGCAGCGCAACGCCTATCACCGCTTCACTATTGATCGGCATTTATGTGAGACCGCTGCGAATTCGGCGGCGTTGGTTGATCGCGTCGATCGACCCGACCTTTTGGTAGTTGGGGCGCTACTGCACGACATCGGTAAAGGCCGCCCAGGCGATCACACCGATGTCGGCGTTGAACTGATTGCGGAGATTGCCCCCCGCATGGGTTTCGACGGAGCCGACACATTGATTCTTCAGCAAATGTGTCGCCACCATCTTCTGCTTCCCGACACCGCCACCCGGCGAGACCTTTCCGATGACGGAACAATTTCTTTCGTTGCTGAATCGGTTGGGACGCTGACTTGTCTTCGACTTCTGGATGCGCTCACAGAAGCAGATTCCATTGCAACGGGTACCGCTGCGTGGGGGTCGTGGAAAGAGGAACTTGTTGGCGTTCTGGTAGATCGCGTTTCGCATGTCCTTTCAGGCGGTTCTGTTGCGGATGCGACTGACACCGGTTTTCCCACCGCCTATCAGCGTGATCTTCTTGCTCAGCGCCGACGCATCATCGAAACAGCTGATGACCAAATTGTCGTCATCAGCCCCGACCGCCCCGGTCTGTTCTCTCGAGTTGCTGGAGTGTTGTCTTTGAACGGACTCACGGTTCTTGAAGCTGCCGCTCATTCGGCCGAGAACCAAATGGCGCTTGAACAGTTTCGAGTCCAGAGCAATTTCGGTTCAGAGATTCCATGGGAGCGCGTCATCCGCGATCTCGAGAAAGCTCTCGATGGTCGTCTTGCACTCGCTGCTCGGCTCGAGGAGCGGTCGAAGGCCTATCGCCGTCCGCGGCGTCTCCCTGGTCTTGTGACCCATCCCGAAGTCATCGTGGACAACGATCTTTCTCACGACGCGACGGTGGTTGAGGTGCGCGCCCCTGATGGTGTGGGTGTGTTGTGGCGCATTACCCGTGCGCTTCACGAGCTAGACCTCGACATCACCTCGGCCAAAATTCAGACGATCGGCACCGACGCGGTCGACTCGTTCTATGTGCGTGATTCCGAGGGTCGGAAGATCACCGATCACGACTACTTGGGCGAGATTCGCCGGTCACTGCTCTATTCATTGGAGCGGTCTTCCGGTAACTGATCAGGACCGATAGCGTTCGGCTATGGCTGATCCGGTGACCCCGCAGGACCTCATTCGCTGGAGCGAAGCGCTCGCCGGGATTGCTCGCACGGGCCTCGGATTCACGCAGAGCTTGTACGAGCAGGAGCGGTTTGAAGAAGTGCTCGCCGTTGCTGCGGACATGCGGGTGGCCGCTGGTAGCTCGTACAACCCCGACGATCTCGTACACGAGTGGATGAAGTCTGTTGGCGTTGGCGTCCCCGGTTACCAAACCCCGAAGGTCGCTGTTGGCGCGATTGTTCAAAATGAGAAGGACGAAATTCTTCTTGTGCAACGTTCCGATTCTGGTGTGTGGTTGTACCCAACTGGTTGGGCCGACATCGGATACTCGCCCGCTGAAGTTGCCGTGAAAGAAGTAAGTGAAGAGACGGGCATCGACTGCGAAGTTGTGCAATTACTCGCGGTGTATGACGGCCTTCGGCGTCGATTCACAAGTGTTCCGCTGTACTCACTCGTGTTTCATTGTCGAGCAACGGGTGGTTCGCTGAAGGCACATCCGCTCGAAACCCGTGACGTCGGATTCTTTCCGCTCGATGCGCTGCCCGATATGGCAGTTGGCCAAGATCTGTGGGGTCCGCTTGCTGCACACGCGTTTAGCGGTGCGAATGTCGATGTGCATTTCGATCATCCACGCACGCCTGTGTGGCAGGGCGATCACGTTGTAGTTGACCTCACTGATCAGGACTAGTTACTAGTCCTGATCGCGAAGAAAACGTTCGACCTCGTCAACCAGACTTTCGCCGTCGGTGAACGCATCGGGTTCTTCGTCGTAACGCTGTTCAAGATGAGCGACATATTCGGTGGTTTCATCGTCTTCGGCAACAAGCAACGACACCTGGTGTTCGTACGCATCGGTAGCGAACTTCAATTCGGTGGTGTCGATCGTGGCTTTGAGCAGACGAGCCGTTCGTTCAATAAGCGCAAGCGCTGCCTTTGGTGATGACGAAGATGGTACGTAAGTGGGAACAGCTGCCCATAGCGCAGCGGAAGGTATTCCTGCTTCTTTGCAGGCGTTATGCAACACACCCGTGATGCCGGTTGGGCCTTCGTAACGAGAGGGGAGAAGATCAAGCGCTTCGGTACTCGCTTCGTCGTACGTCGTACCGAACACTGAAACGGGACGTGAATGAGGAACTTCGGCCAGCAGCGCGCCCAACGTGACAACCATGCGCGCATTTGTTGCCAGCGCGACACCGATGACGTGTTCGGAAAATGTTCGCCACTTCAACTGGGGTTCAACACCTGAAAGGAGGATGACATCAGCACCGTTTGGCGTCGCATGGGCAGAGCGGAATTCGTTTGTCGGCCAATCGATACGACGCACGCCATCGAAATCGACACGAACCTCGGGGCGAGTAACGGTGAAGTCGTAGAACACTTCGGGGTCGATATCGGCGAATGTCGTGGCCCCCCATTGTTCGGCCATGTAGTCAATGGCCGTGGTTGCCGAGTCGCCAGCATCGTTCCAACCGCCGAAGGCCACCAGCAGAACGGGGCCAGTCACATCGGCGGGCTGGGTCCAGCGCAAATGGGGGAGCGAGTGCCCTGAGGTCTCCGGCATTTGCAGAAGGGTATCGGTGTCTACGCTGGACCGATGGCGAACGTGCAGATCATTGAGGCCACCGATGTGACACCGGAATTGGTGGCCGCATT
>CAMAYJ010000086.1 GCA_945862505.1 Bifidobacterium breve
GTTGCCGCGTTGTTCACGATGATGTCGACACCGCCGAACTTGGCAACCGTGACACCGACCAACGCGTTGAGCGCATCAACATCGCCCATGTGGGTGGGAACACCGAGTGCTCGACCGCCCTTGGCCGCGCCGGCGGCCAGAACATTCAGGTGCGTTTCGGTTTCTTCGCAGGCATCGGCCTTGCGACTGGCGACGACCACGTTGGCGCCGGCACAAATGAATCCTTCGGCAATAGCCCGGCCAATCCCCCGGGTTCCGCCGGTGACAATGGCAGTGCGACCAGTGAGATCAAACAATGAGTCGAATTTTTGGGAGTCCATGGGCTGAAACTAACCGGGCCGGCCGGGTCTGGGGGTGCGAACTGGTAGAAACTCCGTATGACTGCACCGACCTACGCAAACGATCCCAACGGCATTCTTGGTACCGACATCCTCTTCGAGATCTCCGATAGCGGCGTGGCCACCCTCACCCTCAATCGCCCCGACGCGGCGAACGCAATCACTCCCGACCAGCGCAACCTCACCATTTCGTTAATGGAGGGCGCGTCGAACGACCTCAACATTCGTTGCGTGGTCATCACTGCCGCTGGCGAGCGTCATTTCTGCACCGGCGCCGACCTGCGCGTCTCGACCATCCCGGTGAACCCTGGCCCCGCCGATGCTCCCGACAAGGTCCTTGGCGACGTTGGCCGAAACATCAAGCGCGGCGCCCAGCGTCTCATTGCATCCATCATGGATTGCGAAAAGCCCGTCATCTGTGCAGTCAACGGAACCGCAGCAGGCATTGGCGCACACATTGCGTTCGCTTCCGATCTTGTGATCGCCGCCGACAACGCAAAGTTCATCGAGGTATTCGTCCGTCGTGGCATCACCCCCGATGGTGGCGGTGCCTACATGCTCCCCCGCCTGATCGGTATGCAGAAGGCCAAGGAACTCATCTTCTTCGGTGACGACCTCAAGGCTGCCGATGCAGAACGCGTTGGTCTCGTGAACAAAGTTGTTCCGCAGGCCGAACTCATGACCGCTGCTGGCGAATGGGCTGGCCGTCTTGCCGAATCACCGACCAAGGCCATCATGCTGTCGAAGTGGCTCCTCAACCGCAGCCTTGATTCAAACCGTCATGGCGCGTTTGAAGACGAAGCATGGGCACAAGAAATGGCTTCGTACACCCAGGACTTCCAAGAAGGTGTCGCAGCGTTCAAAGAACGTCGCGACGTGGAATACCGCGGCTGGTAACTCTCAGCCGAATGGTTCTCCAGTTAGAGAGGAATAAAGAAGTCGGGCAACGGTTTCGATCATGGCTTCACGACTTGTGCCGCGCTTTTCGAAACCCTCGCGGTAATTGGGAAGCCGATCAAGAGCGGCAAGCATGGCACCCGCAGTTGCCTCAGCATCGAGCGCAGTGGTGAGTCGACCTGAATCTTGAGCAGCCCGCACCTTGGCCACCATCGCGGTCATGAATGGAGCGTTGTAGTCGCGACGGATCTGACGGAATCGTTCATCTCGTTCATCGGCACGCAACAGCATGATTCTCAGCACTGCACCGTTGACATCCCAGAAATCGGTGTACTCGGAAACAAGACGTCGAGCATGGTCAAGGCCACTTGCGCCTTCGTTCCAATCCGCTGCCATTTGCGCGTGGATTGGTGCAACCTTTTCGATCATCTCCACCGACAGCGCAAAGATCGCATCTTCTACGTCGGCAAAGTATTGGTAGAACGTCGCCGGCGACGCTCCCACTTCACGAGCAACATCCATGACCTTGAGGTCGAGCGCGCCTTGCTCGCGCAGGAGCGCAGCGGTGGTTTCGAGGATGCGGCGCCGCGTTTGTAAGGCGCGCTCTCCGATCACCCGACCATCAGTGGCGGTGGTGTCGCTCACGTGCCATGAACCGGGAATGGTGCGGGTGCAGCCTTCACGAGGTCGTCGACGACGGAACCAATCTCCGCTGGATCCCACTTGGCGCCCTTGTCGAACTCGGCACCGACCTGCCAACCATCGGAAAGACTGATGAGGCCACCGGCGCACTCAAAGACACGGCCCGAAATGTTGCAATCGCCGCTGCCAAGCCACACCACAAGTGGGCTGATGTTGGCCGGGTCCATGGCATCGAAGCCGGTCTCGGGCTTGGCCATCATCTCGGCAAAGGCTTCTTCGGTCATACGGCTGCGAGCTGACGGAGCGATCGAGTTGGCGTTCACACCAATACGGCCGAGTTCGGCGGCGATGTTGATGGTGAACGTGGCGATGCCCGCCTTGGCTGCCGAGTAGTTGGCCTGAGCGATGGAACCGTGAAGACCTGCACCCGAAGACGTGGTGACAACGCGACCATCGCGTTGACGGCCAGCTTTGGACTCGGCCCGCCAGTACTCGACGGCATGCTTCACCGGACAGAAGGTGCCGCGAAGATGTACACGAATAACTGCGTCCCATTCATCGACGCTCATGTTGACGAACATGCGATCGCGCACGATGCCGGCATTGGTAACGACAGTGTCGAGACCGCCGAATGTATCGATGGCGCTCTGCACGAGACGGCCAGCGCCATCCCAGTCGGCGATGTCGTCGCCATTGGTGATGGCTTCACCGCCGCGTTCGCGAATGAGTTCAACGACTTCCTGGGCCGGGCTCATATCATTACCATCACCCTGAAGCGATGCGCCGACATCATTCACCACAACCTTGGCGCCTTCGGCAGCGAATGCCAACGCGTGCTCACGACCAAGGCCGCGGCCTGCACCAGTGATGATGACAACACGTCCGTCACAAATACCCATTGCTTATTTCTCCTTCTGAGTTTGGAAATACATCATCGTTGCCACTTCTTTTGCGCATCGGCTGCCGCTGGCGCCAAAGATCGCTTGTCGATCTTGGACATTGCCGTGAGTGGCAGTTCATCGAGAAGAACGAGCGCATCGGGTGCTTTGTAGGAAGCAAGTCGTTCGTTACACCAGGCCCGCAGTTCTTCGAGAGTTGGCGGGTTCGACGCATCGGCAGGCACAACAAAGGCAACGCCGATTTCGCCGAGGACTGGTGCGGCCGTGCCTGTGACCGCGACGCGATCAACGAGTTCGTGCTGACCGAGATGATTTTCAACTTCGATCGGATACACGTTGTAACCGCCGCGGATGTACATCTCAGTGCTGCGCCCGGCGAGGTGGAGATCGCCGCGGGCATCGAGGAATCCAAGATCGCCCGTAAGCAACCAGCCGTTTTCGTCGATGGCGTCGGCGGTGAGTTCGGGTTCTTGCCAATACCCGCGCATTACCGCTCGGCTTCGCAAACACACCGTGCCAACTTCGGTATCTCCTGAGTCGGTCGTTGCCACAACACGTCCGCGACCCTCATCGAGTCGCAGTTCCATTTCAACGCCCGAACCAGGCGTGCCGACGGTATTGCAGATCACATCGTCGGGATCATCGAGAGAAGTGCCGGTTGAGACACACGCTTCGGTGCTTGTATACCGAACCACAACCGGCGATTGGAAGCGATCGCGCATGGCGTCGACCATTTCCGGTGGGATGCGGGCGGCGCCCGAAGAAACGATGCGAAGTGAGGACGTGTCAGCCGTCGCCAACTGGGGAAGAGCCAACATCATCTGCCATTGAGCGGGAACACCCTGACCAACACTGACGCGTTCTTCTTCAATGAGTTTCAATGAACCAACTGCGGTCCACGGCGTTGGGCAGATGATCGTCGTAATGACGTACATCAATTCGTCCCACACGCGAGTCATGTACCCAACATGGGCAAATGGCAATGGGGACAAACGATGGTCCCCCACCGCAGACAACGGCCCTGCAGCCTGCGCCATTGCCCGCAGGCATGCGTGGTCGAACATCGCACCCTTTGGTTTGCCAGTGGTTCCTGATGTCCAAACGATGGCGAGAAGATCGGTATCGACAATTGTCGGTCGATTCGCGAATGGTTTGTCGTTGTATGAGTCGCGCAGTGCAGCAATCGAAAGCGTCGCCACCGATGGGTCATTCACAACAAGCGCATCGGTAACGATCACTTTGGGCGAAGACTTCGCAATGATGTGCTCGGTTTCGGCAGGACCAAGTTTCGGGTTCATGCCACTAGCGATCGCACCGAGACGAACAACGGCTTGGTACGCAACTGCATACTCAATCGATGACGGCAATGAGATCCCAACAACATCACCCCGTGTCACGCCCATTGACGAAAGCCGAGTCGCTACGCCATCGGCAGCGCGCGCCCACTCAGCGAAGGTGATCCGAGCTCGAGATTCCGCCTCGCCATTACCATCCACGAACGCCGTTACATCGCCACACTCCGCCACAACCGCGTCGAAGAGTTCAAGCAGGTTGGCGTAGTCGCCAGTGAACGGGGCATCAGGCAACGGCATTGAGCTCAGGCCCCAGTGCTGTTGTCGAGTTTCGCCATTTCGGCGCGACCAAGTTCGCGAAGTTCGACCTTCACGACTTTGCCACTGGCATTGGTGGGCAGTACGTCTACCAGGCGGTAATGGCGAGGAGCTTTAAAGTTCGCCATTTCTTCGCGGGCCCACGCGCTAAGAGCATCGACGTCGATCGTTACGCCATCACGGGGAACAACAAAAGCCATTCCGACTTCACCCATGCGTTCATCGGGGACACCGACAACTGCGACCTGAGCAATGCCCTCGAATCCCATAAGGAGATTTTCGATCTCGGCTGGGTAGGCGTTGAAACCACCAACGATGAACATGTCCTTCGTGCGATCGGTGATGCGCACATAACCCCGTTCATCCATGATTCCGACATCGCCGGTATGGAGCCAACCCTCGGGATCAATGGTTTCGGCGGTGGCTTCAGGGTTATCGAGATAGCCGAGCATGACGTTGTAGCCACGACAAACAATCTCGCCGGCCTCGCCACGCGGTAGTTCGTTGTTGTTCTCGTCGACGATGCGAACTTCAGTATCGGGAATTGCACGCCCCGACGTAAGCGCAATCGTTTCGGGATCGTCTTCAGGACGACACATCGTGACAGTTCCCGTTGCTTCAGTGAGTCCGTAGGCGGTGATGATGTTCTTAAACGTGAGCTCGTCGCGCATGCGCTCGATCATTGACACCGGGATCGCTGCAGCGCCAGTAACCGCAACGCGCAACGACGAAAGATCGAAGTTCGCACGGTTGGGGTCGTTGAGAATGGAAAGAAACAATGTGGGCGGTCCAGGCAACATCGACACCTTTTCGGTGGCAATGCGAGCCAACACCTTCTGCACATCGAATACGGGCTCGGGAATCATCGTGGCGCCCTTCAAGAAACTGGCGATGATTCCGGCCTTGTAGCCAAAGGTGTGGAAGAACGGATTAACGATCAGGTAACGGTCATTTTCAGCGAGTCCGACGACATCGGCCCACACTTCAAACACCCGCAGCGTTTGCGCGTGCGTAACCATGACGCCCTTTGGCTTACCCGTGGTTCCTGAAGTGAATACGAGATCGCACAGATCAGCGGGGCTCGTCGCATTGACGCGCGCATCGACCGATTCCACCGGTACGGCGGCACCCGCATCGAGATAGTCCTGCCATGAGGTCGTGCCTGCTGGCGCTTCACCCTTGATGACGACGATGCGGCAGTTCTCGTCAATGCCCGTGCCCGACAACATGCCGACATAGTCATTGCCAAGGAAACCGTTCACGCACAGCAACACCTTGGCGCCGGAACGACGAATAATGTCGGCCGCTTCGGTTCCCTTATAACGAGTGTTGAGCGGAACCAATACGCCGCCAGCCATGACTGCACCGAGACCCGAGATAACCCACTCGGCGATGTTGGGAGCCCAGATTGCGACCTTGTCGCCCTTTTCAATACCGGCAGCAATGTGCGCCCGAGCGGCATCGACGATGCGATCGCTCAACTGAGGGAAGGTCAGGCGGAGATCGCCATCGACCAAGGCCTCGACCTTGGGAAACCGATCTCTCGCGGCCAACACCAGCCGGCCAATGGTTCCCCAATTCTCGTCTGCTCGCATGGGTGGTGACACTAGCGATTCCTACCTCGTCTATCTGACGGATTGTCAGAACTGAAGATCGGACTCGTCTCCGGCCTGGAAGTGGCATCTCAATGAGTGGAGAGAAGGCGACCTGTCGGCTCTGTTGGGAGGGATGCGACCAGTCGATACGGATTCGTTCACAAGCCAATCCCGGCTGCTTGGTAGGTTGCCCGTATGGCTACTGATGCTTCGCACCCGCTGTCCGAGAATCTCACTGCAATCCTGTTCGACGTCAC
>CAMAYJ010000087.1 GCA_945862505.1 Bifidobacterium breve
TCTTAGAGGTAGGTCCCGGGGCGGTCCTCGGGTTCGGGAAATTCCGAACCTGGGTGACCGACCCCGGGGGGCAATTCACCCCGCATATTCTCGAGTTGTTGTCGAGCAGCCATCTGTTGAGCAAACAGCGTGGCTTGAATCCCATGAAAGAGACCTTCGAGCCAGCCAACGAGCTGCGCTTGGGCCACTCGAAGCTCAATTTCGGTCGGCGTGCCTTCTTCGGCAAACGGAAACGCCAGACGTTTCAATTCATCGCGAAGATCTGGCGACAAGGCTGAGCCAAGTTCTTCGATCGACCGGTCGTAGATCGCTCGCAAACGAATTCTTGATGGTTCATCAAGTTCGGTCTGACGAACCTCGTCGAGCAATTGCTTAATCATCGAGCCAACGCGCATCACCTTCGCTGGCTCTGAAACCATCTCGCGCTGATCTTCGTCAGCATCGACTTCTTCGCTCGGAACTACGAGTTCGGCGCGATCAGCGCCTCTGGCCATTGAGTCATTCATGACGACAGTCTTACCGAAGAATGCTCAGCGATTTCCAACGAGGAGCGGAACATACATTTCGTCGGCTGTTAACGAGCCATGGCGGGATCGCAGAGGAAATGACCCGCTATCGGCGGGATCATGAAAAGCGATCGCATCTCGAGCCACCAGAGCAACATCGCCTAAGCGAGATCGAGCATCGTCAGTGACCGTCGAACCGAACCAGCCTTCATCGATGACTTGGTCACGACTCACAACCCATGAACGATCGGAATGAAGTGCGCTGGCGTCGTCAAGAAGCACACGGGCATGGCCGGGACGAGCGTGCAACCAACGAAATCGACCCTCGCCTGATTGCAGATCAACATGGGCCATCACTGCAGGGTCGGGCGGCAGAACAGCATCACCAACATCGACCTGACCGTGATCAGAGGTGACAACCAACACTGCACCCGTTGGCAGGGCGCTCAAGATGTCGGCAACGAGCCGATCGACAAAGGCCAACTCGGCGTCGTAGTGCGCTCCGAGACCAAACTCATGGGCAATCTTGTCGATGCCGTCGTAATACGCGTAGACAAACGGTTCGTTGCGATTCAGCGCTGCCGCGATTTCTGTAACAAGTGTTGACGCCACTCGCCAACCCACAAGTCGAGTCTTGTCGAGATGAGCTCGTGTGAATCCAGATTCGCGAAACTCTGCACGTGTAATCACTGGCGGTCGTTGCGCCTCGAACACGTCAAGCGTCTGCGCCGATTCAGGTTCAAGAGATTTCCGCGCATCGCGACCATTTGCCGACCATCGCAGGACATTGAGAATGTCGCGACCCATCGCCATTCGGTAACCCATAATCCCATGAAGTCCAGGAGGAGCTCCGGTGCTGATTGACGTGAGGGCCGTCGCTGTCGTTGATGGCGCAACACTGGTGATGGGTCCTCCCACCATTGCCGAGAGCGTGGGAGCAAGATGTCGACGGTCAAGCAACTGGTTCCAGCCGATGCCATCAAGCACCAAGAGCACAACCTGATCGGCATCGGCCGCGTCCTCGGGAATCCACGTGGGCCACGGAATCGATCCATCGAGCAACGCCGGAACGATGTTGGAAATACAGGCCCCGTCATAGTCAGGCAAAACACGCCCATCGGGTGCAGCAGCCGTCATTGTCGATTGGGAATCCACGGTGGTCCTCCAGCGGTCACGGTAGTGCCAGGACTGCCCTGCCCCCGAGTCCGCCGCTTCCCCCTACGATGCCGGGCGTGAAGGTATCGACCCGAGGTGACTATGCGAGCAGAGCACTGTTGTCGCTTGCGCTGCACTCGGACGAAGGCGGACCCACATCGGTTCGCGACATCGCCGAGCGCACTGGTCTTCCCCAGCCGTATCTCGAACAGATCCTGCTCGCTCTCAAGGGAGCAGGTCTCGTGCAGTCGAAGCGAGGTGTAGGCGGCGGCTACGTCCTCGCTCGCGCTCCAGAGTCAATTCGTCTGTCCGACATCGTGAGTGCGGTCGATGGACCCATCGTGGCCGGTGACTTCGGTCAGCCCCACACCGACGGAGCGTGCGACCACGAAGGACAGTGCGTCTTACTTGCCGTATGGGAAGACGTTGGCGAACACATGCGTCGCTATCTCGAAGCGGCGACGTTGGCCGACATCGTTTCTATCGCGAAAGGCCAAGGGAAGTGGCCGAGCGAAGTCGCAGCCACCCCATCGGTTACGCCTCCGTGGGCCTCGGGTTCCTGAGTCGCTCAAGTACCGCAGCTAAATCCGGTGGCAGCTCAGAGACGAACGTCAGTCGTTCATCGGGTCGGACCGGATGATCAAATTCGAGCGCAGCTGAATGCAAGAAGATGCGCGGCGTCTCGATCGACGAACGAACCCCTCGATATCGGTCGTCACCAACGACAGAATGTTCAATGGCTGCCATGTGCACCCGGATCTGATGAGTTCGACCGGTTTCAAGTCGACATTCGACTAACGCGCACGGAACCGGATCTTCAAACGTTTCGAGAACGGTGTAGCGCGTGCGGGCATCACGACCTTGAGCACTCACCACCATTTTTGTTGGTTCACGAGTTGAGCGGCCAATAGGTGCGTCAATTAACCCGCTTCCCGCGTCGGGTATTCCCCAAACCAATGTGAGATAGGTGCGTTCCACTTCGTGCTCGGCCAACATTGCGCTCAACTCGGAATACGCCTCGGCGGAACGAGCCATGATCATGAGGCCCGATGTGTCCTTGTCGAGTCGATGTACGACCCCAGGACGTTCCGGTTCACCAATGGTGGCAATCTCCGGATACACGGCAAGCATTGCTTGCACGAGTGTGCCTGTTGCATTTCCTGCACCCGGATGCACAACGAGGCCGACAGGCTTATCGATCACGATGACGTCATCGTCGACATACACAATTGGCACGGTGATACCGGGCTCGGCGATAAGAGGCTCGGGACCGAAGTCTGGTTCCACATCGATAATAACAACGTCGCCTTCTGCCACTCGACGCGAGCGCGTTGTCACCACCACGTCGTTGCACATCACGAGTCCCTCATCGAGCCAATCGGTGACTTTTGTGCGGCTCGCTCCACTGATCATCGCCACAACTCGATCGATGCGTTCGCCAGCCAACGCTGAGGGGATGACCTCGGTATAGGCCATATCAGTTGCTCTCGATCTGCGTCGAAGACGCATTGTCGGACTGCGTCTCGGCTTCGGAACGACCGTCCACGATTGTCGAATCATTTTCTCGAGGATCTCGCAACGTGGAGATCACTAGCAGTACAGCCCCGCACACCACGCCGATATCGGCGACATTGAAAACTGGCCACCACTGAAAGTCGATGAAATCGACAACGCCACCATGAAAGAACCCCGCATCGCCGCGAAATGCTCGATCGAGGACATTGCCGACTGCTCCACCAACGATCATGCCGAGAGCAACTGCGCCGAGTCGACTGCGGACAGAGCTGCCTCTCCAGACAAGAACTCCCACAAAAACGAGGGCAAGAAGTCCGATCCAGGCCCCAAATCCGGCACCGAGGCTGAACGATGCCCCGTAATTTACAGCGAGCTGAAAGCGGAGTGTCCACAGCACATCAATGGTTCGACCATCGAGTGAGGACACTGCCCAGGACTTGGACAATTGATCCGCGATCACCCAGCCAACAGCGACCGCGCCGAACAAGACCCGATGGGTCGCTGCAGCGTCGGCAGAAGTGTTCGTGCTTGTCACGGCTTCCAACCTAGGGGCTGGTCTGGACAATCTGTGGCGCTTCAGCGTCGGAAATTGCCGACCTTGTACTCAACACGTTCACGGCACCACGGAATAGCGCGGAGACGCTCCTTGGGGATCGCGAGTCCGGAGATCTCACAGATCCCGTACGTGCCTTGACCAATCTTGAGCATGGCCCGATCAATTTCGTCGACCTGATCAAGGAACTGAGCAGAAAGCGCAAGATCGCGTTCGCGTTCCACCGCAAGCGTGTCGCCCTCGCCCGACTCTTCGTCGAACTGAACATCGCCAGGCTCACGCAACTCTGCCAGTGAATTCGCTTCAGCGGTGAGGGTTTCGGCATCGTGCATCAGGCGACGGCGCTCTTCAATCAAATGAGCTCGCTGGGCGTCAAGGAACTTTGCGTCAAACGGGTACTTGATCTTCTTTGGTTCCTTGGGGATGGGCGGAAGACGATTCGGTCGCGGTGGCTGAACAGGAGGTGCCGGAGGCTTTTTGACTACGGCCTTTTTGGCCGGAGCCTTTTTGGCCGGAGCCTTTTTGGCCGGAGCCTTTTTGGCCGGAGCCTTTTTGGCCGGAGCCTTTTTGGCCGGAGCCTTCTTGGCCGGAGCCTTCTTGGCCGGAGCCTTCTTGGCCGGAGCCTTCTTGGCCGGAGCCTTCTTGGCCGGAGCCTTCTTGGCCGGAGCCTTCTTGGCCGGAGCCTTTTTGACTGCCACGGATGATCTCCCTTGAGTGGCGGTGGATCGGCGGAGGGTAAGGGCGCCACCCTCGCACGTCAACCCGCACGCACGGAAGCCGTTCAGCAACGGCGTACGCTTGGTCCTCATGCCATTCGGTCCCATCGACCCAGATCTCAACCTTCCCTCCCTCGAACAGCGTCGTCTGGACCAGTGGAAGGCCGATGACACCATCGCTGCGACCCGCCGTTTGCGGGCCGGTGGAGAGCCCTGGATCTTCTATGAAGGCCCTCCAACGGCCAACGGCCGACCCGGTCTTCACCACGTGTGGGCGCGAGTCTTCAAAGACATTTACCCCCGCTTCCAGACCATGCGTGGCCGAGATGTTCCCAGAAAGGGCGGCTGGGACTGCCACGGCCTCCCCGTCGAACTCGAGGTCGAAAAAGAACTCGGCCTCTCGACCAAACAAGAAATTGAAGAATTCGGAATCGCTGAATTTAATCAACGCTGCCGCGAATCGGTCCAGCGTTACGTCACCGATTGGACCGCACTCACTGAGCGCTCCGGCGTTTGGATTGACACCGCCGATGCGTACTGGACCCTCGACAATTCCTACGTCGAGTCGGTCTGGTGGCTCATCCGCCAGTTATGGGACAAAGAACTTCTCTACGAAGGCCACAAGGTCTCGCCCTACTGCGGGCGATGCGGCACCGCATTGTCGAGTCATGAACTCGGCCAACCCGATGTGTACCGAGACATCGTCGATCCATCGGTCTATGTGCGATTCCCCATTGTCGATCGTGATGTCGACCTCCTGGTCTGGACCACAACCCCATGGACACTCGTCTCCAATGTTGCCGCCGCTGTCGGCCCCGACATTGACTACGTGAGAACGGCGTCTACCGATGGAAGTCGCGACCTACTCATGGCCGCAGCGCTTGCACCCGAAGACGCAATCATCGTTGAGCAGTTCAAGGGCGCCGATCTTGTTGGATGGCGCTACGAACGACTGTTTGACACTCTCGCTGCACCTGCCGGCGCAGACGGTTGGCGTGTCGTTGCCGCCGACTTTGTTACGACCGACGATGGTTCCGGCATCGTTCACCTCGCTCCCGCATTTGGCGAAGACGATGCTGTAGTTGGTCGGGCTGAGAAACTTCCTGTTCTGAATCCGGTCAACGCCGATGCCGCATTCGATGAATCCGTTCCGTTCTTGACAGGAACATTCGTGAAAGATGCTGACCGCTACATCATCGACGATCTTGATGCCCGCGGACTCCTCGTTCGTGAACAGGCCTACGAGCACAGTTACCCGCATTGTTGGCGATGCAGCACCCCGCTTATTTACTGGGCAAAGACTTCGTGGTTTGTGCGCACATCAGAACATCGAGATCTGCTTATGTCTGAGAACGAACGCATCTCGTGGCATCCCGAATTCATCAAACATGGACGATTTGGCAAGTGGCTCGAAGGAAATATCGATTGGGCGCTTTCACGCGATCGCTATTGGGGAACTCCGCTCCCGATTTGGCGTTGCGATACCAGCAGCCATGAATACTGCATCGGCTCTGTCGCCGAACTCAGCGATCTCACTGCACGAGACCTCACCGAACTTGATCTCCATCGCCCGCATGTCGACAACATCACCTTCGCCTGCACGACCGATGGTTGCGCGGGAACGATGCGCCGCGTCGCTCCAGTCCTTGACGCGTGGTTCGACTCTGGATCAATGCCTTCAGCACAACGCCATCACCCATTCGAGAACGCCGATTCATTCGATGGCGCATTCCCTGCTGACTTCATTTGTGAAGCCATCGACCAAACCCGTGG
>CAMAYJ010000088.1 GCA_945862505.1 Bifidobacterium breve
TCGCAGCTTTCACGACAGCTCGAAATGCGAGCCGATAAGCGACCGATGCTGGCGGACCTTCGTGAATCGGGCGCAATCGAACAGGACGCCGACGTCGTCATGTTCATTTACCGAGACGATGTCTACAACCTCGACTCACCCGATCGCGGCACGGCAGAAATTCTCATCAGCAAACATCGAAACGGGCCCACTGGCATGGTGCGCCTTGCGTTCCTCGACCACTACACAAAGTTCGCCAACATGGCGCGAGGCACCTGAGCCATTCCTGGCACGGTCTTCATGTCGGCTGGGTGATCAAGCAGCGTGAAGCAGTGGGTCTGATGTGCCATCGTCACTGTCGGGCGTTGTTGAACCGTCATCCTCGGGCTCAGCTTCGTTTTCCTGAACATCGTCACGACGCCATACGAGATAGAGCAAGGAACCAAGCGCGATGGGAAGAGCGAAGGTAAAGGCTCGATAGACAATGACCGCTGAGAGAGCGATTGACGGTTCGACGCCGGCGGTGATGAGCCCGGCCGCAATCGCGCCATCGAGCACCCCCACTCCGCCCGGAGTCGGAATGAATGAGGTTGCGACTCGGGCCAGTAGATAAGCACGAAGAATATCGATCGTCGAGATCGCTGCTGGTGAGAGATCGTCGACGACGATGACCAAGATGAGCGCACCAAAGAGGGTGGAAAATGCCCCGGCGCCGATGAGGTGTGGCGCACGCTGGCGAACGAGGAGGTTCGCGCCCGAACGGAACCGATGGATCGATGCCCGGAACCGTGCCCGCCGGAAGGCTCCTTCAGTGCGGCTCGTTCGCGTGATGAGGTTTTCCGCGAAGTGAAGAACGGCTTGACTCATACGAGAGTCGCTGCTGAGAATCACCCAGATACAGCCTGAAAGGATGAGAGCAATCGCTGCGCCACCGAGTTCGAGGAAATCGATCGCAGTCATTCCGCGCAGCACCATTGACGAACAAATCACAACTACGAGACAGACCCACCGACCGATGGCAAACGCTTGGCCGCTTGCGAATACCGTGAGCGCAGCCTGGTCCGATCCATGGCCGAGGCGGCGGCAAATCTTCACTCGGGCTGCAATTCCGAGGACCGATCCCCCGGGGAGACCGTTAGCAGCAGCAAGGTTGACCTGATCAAGCACGACTCCATGACGGAACTTGAGGTGTGCGTGAGTGAGTCGGTAGACCAGACCACGCGAGACCAGCATCGTGAGCCAACATGCCGCCACGAGTGCAAGAGCGGGAAGAGTGAGCGAGCTGATCTGCGTGAAGGACGCGCTCACCAAGTCGCGAAGTCTGAATCCCGCAAATCCCAGTGCGATCACGACGGCAATCGTGCCAATGGTCCGCAACCACCTCTGGAACGAAGAGTTTTTCCATTGGGTTGCGAAGGTGTTTCTCTCCACCGTCTGATGCGGCCTGCGTATCGACGGAGGAACGGCGGCCTGGTTCAGTCTGTAGACCGACCTTCTGGTCACAGGTCCGACGGTACAGAGGTGATTTCGCCAGGGATAGGTCAATGAGCGTGTGTTCGTCGCGAAATCATTCTCTGCTCATGGAGTCGTTACCTCAGCGTCACTCATCGCTCAGCCTTAGGATTGAGACATGAAACTGGGCGATGAAGTAACTGTGCATATGAACGCCACGCCGCAACAGGTGTGGGCACTGGTCAGCGATGTCACACAGATCGGGCGCTACAGCCCGGAAACCTTTGAAGGCGAGTGGCTCGACGGAGCAACCGGCCCAGCGGTTGGCGCGCGCTTTCGCGGCCATGTGAAGCGAAACCAAAAAGGACCGACGTATTGGACCAAGTGTTATGTGACTGCATGCGAACCTGGCGAGGAATTCGCCTTTGGTGTTGGTGAGCCTGGCAAAGCGGCAATCAACTGGGGCTACCGACTCGCGCCGGGTGCAAACGGCGGTACCGACGCCACGGAATTCTTCGAACTCGCACCAAAACTGCCGATGAAGATCTATTGGACGTTGTTGGGCTGGACCCGAGGCAAAACCAATCGCAACGGCATGAAGACCACCCTCGACCGCATCAAGGCTGCAGTCGAGGGTGGTCCCACGAGTTAACGGTCAGCGCCAGCCGCACTGCGGCGTGACACCGAACTTCTTCAGCACAATCGACGCAGGGCATGCGCCGAATGCCACATACAGCCACTGATTGATACCGACGAATGCCGTGAGTAGCAGGAACCATGGACTCACGAATGCCGCAAGGCCTGCACTCACAAGGGCCATAGTTCCAGCCATTGCGAAGAGAACACGTTCCAGCGGCCATGTGGTCGTCGATGTTTGTTTGGTTGTCATGGTTATCTCGTCTCTATGTTGATGATCATTAGTGGCTGAAATTCACGACGGGCAGGATCTTCGCCAGCCACTTCGGCACGTACCAGTTCTTCTCACCAAGAAGCGCCATCGTTGCGGGCACGAGCATCACTCGAACAACGGTGGCATCAAGCAGAACTGCCATGGCGAGTGTGAGCCCAAGCTCGGTCGGCGGAATGGGGCCGGTGATGCCGAAGGCAACAAACACGATGATCATGATGATTGCGGCATTTGTGATCGGACGACCGGTCCTCGCAATGCCTTCACCGATCGCGCGCTTTGTATCCCCGGTTGCTTGGTAACGCTCTTTGATTGCCGCCAGTAAGAACAACTGGTAATCCATCGACAAGCCAAACAGCAGGGCGAAGAAGAACAGTGGCGCCCAAGCATCAACGAAGCCTTGATGTTCGATGCCGATCGGGTTTGTGCCGACACCATGCTGGAAGACGATGGTCGCAAACCCGAATGCAGCGCCAACCGTGATGAGGTTCATCACGACAGAGAACAGCGCAATCACCAAACTGCGGAACACGACGAGCAGCAGGATGAATGCAACGATCAGGATGATCACAATTGCATACGGTGCTCGGTTCACAAGCGTGTCAGTGAGGTCGGTGTTTTGTCCGGCCGGACCACCGACATCAGCGTTTGTGACTTGCTGATCAAGTTCTTGTCGCAGATCGTGAACCATTTCCTGTGTTTTGGCATCGTCGATTGCGGTACCTGGCGTAACTCGAACAACAACGCGCCCGGTTTCCGCTGGAGGCGTGACCACGCGTGCATCCACAACATTCGGTGTTGCCGTTGCAATAGCGACGACCTCGTTTGCGTCCTGCGCATCGACGGTGACGTATGCCGGTGCAGCAGCTCCGGGTCCGTAGGCATCGACGAGCAAGTCGTACCCGTCGCGGCTTGTGTAGCCCTGGTCGACGACAGTTGCGCCGGGCATGCCGAGTTTCATCCCGAATGCCGGCACGATGAGTGCTCCAAGAACGATGAGACCTATCGCCAGCACCATTCCGGGACGCTTGAGAGCAACACCTGTCCACTTTGCCCAACGGCCCTCGGCGGCAATGTCGGGATCTTTCTTTCCACGAGTGACAAGAACTTTGTCACCCATCGCGACCAACACCGCGGGAAGCAGGGTAAGGGCCGCAAGGGCAACAGCGATGACCGAAAGGATCATGCCAAGTGCCATTGTTCGGAAAACCATGACCGGAACCAAGAAGACCGCTGCGAGTGAAAGGACCACGGTGAGAGCGGAGAGGAATACGGCCTTGCCCGAGGTGGACATAGCGTTTTCAATTGCTTTGATCGCGTCCTTGCCTTCGGCTCGCTCTTCTCGATAGCGGCTCACAATAAAGAGGCTGTAGTCAATGCCGACGGCGAGACCAATCATCATGGAGAAGTTCATCGACCACACCGACATGGGCGTTATCCAGGTCAACATGTGCAAGACCGCAAAGCCCACGGCGATACCTGCGATGGCCAAGATGAGCGGAATACCTGCTGCCAGCAACGCACCAAAGGCGATGAACAACATGATGAGGGTGGGAATGCCACTGACGAGTTCCGCTTTGTGAAGCGCTTCTTCGTTCATCTTGTTGAAGTCGCTCCACATCGACCACTCACCAGCGACATCGGCCTGTGCTCCATCAGCAACAGTCAGTGTTCCGACGTATGCACCGAGTTCGCCAGCAGCAACCGGCCGCTGAGCATCTTCGGAAATTTCTTGTCCCACCGGAATAATGGCGGTCATGCCGTCTCGGGAAATCATTCCTGAATCGGGCGGCATTGAGAGTGGGTCGACGACCATCGTGACCCGAGGCCCGGCGGCGAGTTCCGCTACCAGTGCTTGGACACCGCTCGGGTCAGAACTGATTGGGGTGTTCTGGTGGTAAACGACGACGGGGAATTCGGCACCGAGTTCGGGGAAGTCGGTACGAAGCTCAGCCCGGACCTTTTCCGCCGGCGTGCCCTTGGCATCCCACCCTGCACCCGAAAGCGCCCCAGTGAGAGAAATTGCCAGAGGTGCCGCTGCGATCGTGACGACCAGCCAGATGGCGATGACGATTCGACGGTGCTTGGCCATCGTCGCTGCGAGGCGGGAAAAAAGCGCTCTCTCGTCGGGGTCGTGCGACGGTTCGTGACTTGTGGGAATGGATTCGGTGGTACTCACGGCAACTCCTCGTTTGACTGCGGTGTGAGTACCATACCCCCTAGGGTATCAAGACGCAAACATAGAAGGCTTTGGTGGTGATTGAGGGCCTGAGCGACTTCGTAAACCTTGGCGGAGATGTCAGATCAGCGCATTGATTGAACGTCCCGCGGTGTAGAGCGCGACTCCAACAAGTAGGTACACAAACCAAATCTGCAGCACTTTGGGATCACGTGTGCTGGCGAGACGAGTACCCACGCCGAGACCTAACAGGCTGGAAAGGAGGAAAGGCAGAATGACTGCCCACTCGATGCTTCCGCTTTGAAGCCGCGATCCAAGAGCGGTGGCCGAATTGATTGCGATGACGAGGAGCGAAGTTCCGACGGCCTCAGGCATTGTGAAGCCGAGTGCCAAAACAAGTGCGGGAACAATGACGAACCCACCACCGACTCCAAAGAAACCGGTGAGTAGCCCGACGAAGGTGCCGGCGATCGCAACTTTGAGAACGGTCAGGGGGGTGACACGAATCAAGGTGACGGTGTGCGTTGCGCCAGCGGAAACGGAAACTTCTGCTGGGTCAGCGAACTCGGGCAAGAGCAGGTCGACTTCGGCGAGTTCTTCAACGGGACCGACCGAAGCAGCCTGCGTTCGACGCCACATCGCAAATGCAGCGATCAACATGAGCCCGGAAAAGGCAAGAAGTAGGACATCGGGATCAACGGCTTTGTTCCATCGCGAACCGAGCAGGGAACCACCAACGCCAGCGAGGCCAAAGATGGTGCCGGCAAGAAGGCGAACCCGGCCGGCTCGCCAATGCGGAATGATTCCGATGATTGCGGTGATTCCAACCAGGATGAGCGAGGTAGTTGTGGCTTGTTTCGAAGTTTGACCAGCGCCGTATACCAGTGCAGGAACGGCAAGGATCGAACCGCCGCCTCCCAGCGCGCCAAGTGACAGTCCAATCAGGAAGCCAAGTGGCGATGCCAGAAGGGCGCGGAGGTTGATCACTTCAAATCACAGATCCGACGGTGTCGGCGGTGGTGACGACGGGGAGGCCTTCTCGTTCCCATACTTGCATTCCTCCAGTCATATTGACCGCGTCGATGCCGTGATTGATTAACCAGGCCGTGACTTTGCCGGAACGATTGCCAGATCGACAGATCACGACGATGCGTCGACCATCGCGAAAGCCCTCGAGGTGATCGGGAAGATCGCGCATCGCGACATGAACCGCTGCAGGAGCATGACCGGCTTCCCACTCCTCGTCTTCGCGCACATCAAGCCACAGAGCCCCGGCATCGGACGCCGCATCGTGCACATCGATGGCCGGGAGCGTGGCCGGAATATTGCCGGTTGACCAAGCGGTGTAGCCGCCAATGAGATCAGAAACATCGGTGAATCCGTGTGATCGCAGAAGACTCGAAGCGATTGCCGAGCGGTAGCCGCCAGCGCAGAACACGACGGTTGGGGCGTTCGGGTCAAGTTCGCTCAGGTTGCGAAGGAGCGATGGTAGGCCGATGTGTTTCGCGCCGGGAACGGAGCCGAGGGCCACTTCCCCAGGATTACGAACGTCAAC
>CAMAYJ010000089.1 GCA_945862505.1 Bifidobacterium breve
TCAACAGGCGATTGCGGCGACGTTCACTGCAAGAATGTTTACCGCTTACCTGCCTCCGATCTGGGGCTGGCTATCGATCAACTGGCTTCGTCATCGAGACTTCGTCTAATCCGAGGTTTCGTCAGATCCTTCGAAATGACTTCGGAGCAAGCCTTCAATTCGATCTAAGCGATCATCGGTACTTCGATCGCCACCGCTAACAGCCAGCGGAGGCGCATCTGGTTCAGCAGCCGAGTTGCGGCGAGCTTGAGCTTGATCCATGAAACTCGACGCGATCTGAGCAGTGATGACCGCCGCCGTTGTGAGTCCGACAACCATGATTGCGACTGCAGCGACTCGGCCTGCGTTCGTCACTGGGTAGTAGTCGCCATATCCAACCGTAAAGACGGTGACGCAACCCCACCACAGAGCGATGCCGATTGATGTGATGTTCGCCTGCGAGCTGTGGCGTTCGAAGCCCCACACGATCACCATCAGGTTCAACAAAAGCACAACGGAGACGAAGAGGAAATGGGCGATATTTCCCTTCTTGAACATCGCCTTGAGGAGGCGGATACTGAAGATCAGACGAATCGCCGGAAGCAGAACCGCTAAGACGCCCACGGGGTGATGAACGAAATAGTGGAGTTTCCTGTGTGCAAGAGCCGTCCGGACAGTCATGTCGATTGCATAAATAATCGACACAAGGATTCGACCGGCGAACCAGAAAAAAGGGTGTTGCTCGTCATGGATGCCGCCGATGGGAACCACCGTTAACCAGATTGTGAAGAGCGCCAGCAGATCGAGTGGAACTGTCGTTCGATTGATCCATCGATCGAGCCGAGGGTTATTTTCCTCCGACTCGGCGAGATCGAGACTCACGTTCTTTTCTTGGATCTGTGATCCTGCTTCAGCGCTCACGTTCGCAGTCTCTCAGACGACGTGTTCTTCACGCACTTTCGAATCTCTCCGCCTCGGTTTTCCACCGCGCCTGATCGACTTTGCCGTTGGCGGCACGGCCGATTGACTCGACAAACGACACGTGCCTCGGGATCTTGTACGCCGCCAAACTCGTCCGGAGTTGTCCCATCAGGGCGTCAACATCACCCCTCGCTCGAGGCGACAGTTCGACAAATGCGACGACTTGCTGACCGAACCGATGGTGTGGAGCGCCAACCACGACTGCGTCTTGTACCCCTGCGAGAAGCTTAAGAGCCTCCTCGACTTCCTCCGGGAAGACCTTTTCGCCGCCAGTATTGATGCAGCCTGATCCACGACCCAAGAGTGTGACGGTTCCATCCTCGTTCACCGTGGCGAAATCTCCGGGCGTGGTCCAACGACGGCCCCCAATCTCCCGGAATGTCTTTGCCGACTTCTCGGGATCATTGAAATAGCCGATCGGAGCCCGGCCAGCGACCGCAACTAATCCGGTTTCACCAGAACCAGGGGCAACCGGCGTTCCATCCTCGCGGATGACCTGGGCGTTCGGTCCCAATTTAAAGCCTGCAGTTTTCGCCGTACCTCGTGACGACGAAATCGAGCGAGCGAGACCCACGGCTTCAGAAGAACCCAGCGTGTCGACACAAAGAAGGTTTGGCGCGTGCTTGATCAGACCATCCTTCACTGGAGCCGACCACATCACTCCAGACGACAAGATCACTTTGAGTGAAGAGATATCCCAGCGTTGAGGTTGCGCATCAAGAGCGTCGAGAAGCGGCTTTGCGAAAGCGTCACCAACAATCGAGAGATCTGTGACGTTATGAGCCTCAACCGTGTCGAGTAACTCTTGCGGATCGAATTTGGTGTGCTCGCACAGGACGACTACGCCGCCAGAATCCAAAACGGCAAAAGCCGAGAATGCCGCAGTTCCATGCATGAGCGGAGCAGCCGGAATCACGCGTGCTCTCGTTGACCCAGCGGCCGCAAGTCCCCCAGCGACGCTTTCAAATCCCCCCTCTTCCGGATACTTGATCGTGGCGCTCCTGTTGAGCACACAAAACAGATCGTCCTGACGCCACATGACGCCTTTCGGCTGCCCGGTGGTTCCACCGGTATAGAGAAGAAAGAGGTCATCACCACTTCGTTGAGGTGATTCGGCCGAAAGGATCGCGCCAGACACCGCAACGTGTTCATATGACACCGCCCAATCGGGACACTCACCAACGCCATCATCGACCCAAAGCCACAGCTTCACGTTCGGCACTCGAGCACGCACTTCGTTCGTGGACTCAGTGAATGAACCGTGAAACATCACTGCTTCGACGTCTGCATCTAGCCACAGGTAAGCGAGTTCATCGGCCACGTACCGATAATTTGTATTCACGGGGACCATCGCTGCCTTATATGTACCGAATAAGGATTCGAGGTACTCCATCGAGTTCATGAGGTACTGCGCGACTCGAGACTGGTGAGTCAGACCGGCATGGAAAAGTGCCTGGGCGATGGCCTCGGATCGGGCATCGAACTCGCCCCAGGAACGAACGGATGAGCCACGGACAAGAGCCGGAGCCTCGGGCTGCACCGACGCAATCGTTTCCCACACATCAGCGAAATTCCATGCGGTCATGAGAGTGATTCTGTCTTTCGAGGGATGCGACTACGAGGATCGGCAAATGTTAGGTCGCCATCTTCGGGCTGAGCGGAAAAGGCGATCGCACTAGTCTTTCTGGATGGCTGAACGCATTACCGACGAGGGCGTCGACCGCTTGCGATCACGCATCGGAATCGCCCGATCCCACAGCGCACCGCCGCACTATCGAACTCCAAACGAGGACGCGTTTCGCCACGTCGCTATGGCGTGTGGCGACGATAACCCGCTCTGGTGCGATCCCGATTACGGAGTGGCCACTCGCTGGGGCGGACCAATTGCGTCGCCACAGCTCGTCGGTGGTGACACCCTGATCGGCGAAGACGAGATCACTCGCCTACCCGACAATCAAAAAGAACTCATGAAGGGCGACCCACTCGGCGGAGTTCACGCGTTTTATTCAGGGAGTTTCCGAGAATGGTGGAACCCATTGCATCCGGGTACACGCGTGGTTCGACGCAACGCTCTCATTGGAGTCCACGACAAGATCGGTGAGTTTGCAGGACGCGCTGTTCACGAGTGGTTTGGCGAAGTTTTCGCTGTCGCCGGAGGTCCAGTGCTTTCTGGCCAGTACCGCCTCATGATCCGGGCCGAACGCGAGAAGGCGATCGAGCGCAAAGCAAACGATGCCATTGAGATTGTCCCGTACACCGACGATGAGATTGCTGCCATCAGCGAACAGATAGGCCAAGAACGATCACGACGTCGGGGCGCAACTCCTCGATATTGGGAAGATGTGGAAGTAGGCGACGACATCAGTCCTCTCGTAAAAGGGCCGCTTCGGGTCACAGACATGGTGGTGTGGCACACAGGGATGGGGATGGGTCTCTACGGAGTGGCCGCACTGCGCTTAGCTGATGATCAACGGAAGCGGATGCCGAGGTTTTTCAAACCCGATGCCCTCAACATTCCCGACGTACAACAGCGAGTACATTGGGATGCTGAATGGGCCCGTGACGCCGGCAACCCCGCTTCCTATGACTACGGGCGAATGCGCGAAACCTGGCTCATTCACCTCTGCACCGATTGGATGGGTGACGATGCCTGGCTCTGGAAACTCGATTGCCAATTTCGTAAGTTCAACTATGTCGGCGATACCCACTGGATGCGAGGAACTGTTGCGAAGAAGTACCTCGCTGGCGGAGACCGGCCTGCTGTCGATTTAGAGATTTGGGGTGAGAACCAAAGAGGCGAGCGAACGACTCCTGGCCACGCCACCATCCTGCTGCCTTCTCGCGAATTCGGTGAGGCACGTCTACCCGAAGCTCCGGGTGGCGCCAGCAACTGTCAAGAGTTGCTTGATGCTCTGGCCAGTCGATTTGCGGAGGACAACGACTCGTAGCCCCGCCGGACTACGAGTCAATTTGTTCGTTAAACCAGAAATCGATCAGTTCAAGCCGAAGAATCTTGCCAACCTCGCTTCTCGGAAGCTGGTCTATCGATCGAAAGGCCACGGGAATCTTGTAGGCAACGAGGTGGGTGCGACAGTGCTCGATAAGAACTTCCTCGGTGAACTTGTCTCCGACGATGAAGGCAACAGGAACTTCTCCCAGACGATCATCAGGGACCCCAACGACCGCTGCGTCGATAACTGACGAATGAAGCCTCAGCACTTCTTCAACGGAATCGGGGAAGACCTTGTTGCCGCCACGATTGATCAAATCGCTGACTCTTCCGTCGATCCAAACAAAACCGTCTTCATCAACTGATGCGATATCGCCGGTGTCGATAAAACCATCGTCGTCTCGCCGATCATCGATTCCGATCGCAGCGTTCGGAGGACGCACCAGAAGATGACCTTCGGCGTCGATTCGAATAGCGACTCCCGGCAACGGCCGACCCGCCGCTCCGACCTTTTCAGGATGTTCCTTTGAGTCGGCCGCAGTCCATCCGATCACTTCGCCCATCTCGGCCTGGCCGTAGCTATTGAGAACAAAGCAGCCAAACCGTTCCATAAACCGACGAGCATTCAGAGGTGATAACGGCGCTGTAATCGATCGCACGTATTTCAATGGCGCAAGCGATTCCACATCCGAATCAGCCAGCATGACCATCGCTGCCGGCGGCAGCACAGTCGAGCGAATCTGAAATCGGGCGACGAGATCAGCAAACACTTGTGGCGTAAAGCGGTCCATCATCACCACTGGTGCTCCGGCCCGCAGCCCGAAGAGACAGTTGTAAAGACCAGCGTTCAGCGCCATCGAAACTGGGATCAGGTTCGGTGTCGGTGGGCCCGAACGCTCTCCCTTGCCACGAAGCGGACCGAGAACCCGGTCCAGAAGTTCGAGATACGCGGTGTGGGTGTGGAGAATGGGTTTGGGCGTACCGGTTGTACCCGAGGTCCAGATGATGAAAGCAACGTCGTCGGGATACACAGTCGTACCGTTCAGCAAACGAGCTCCGTCGATCCCAATGAATACAGAAGCACCCGTCTCACTCAGGATGGATTCAACCTCCGGGTCAGTAAGACGCTCGTTGATCGGTACATGAACCGCTCCACGAGTCCAGATTGCGATTATGGTGCAAAGCAGCTCAGGGCCATTTTGGAGCTGCACCGCCACTGCTTGACCTGTTTCGATTTCAAGTGTCGAAGCAATTTCTGAAACACGTCGGCGTGCGCGAGCGAGTGTCATTGATTCGGTTTCCGAGAACAGCACATCTTGCGATTCGGAAAACGGATGCTGCAGAAGGAGTTCCTCGAGTCCCATGTCGAAACTCAGACGATCGCTGTCATGGGAGCAGACGTCATTCGCCGGGAGCCGCCCAGTTGGCTTCGCGCTTTTCCGCAAAGGCTCGGGGACCCTCTTCCTGATCAGGATGACCCCACATCGAGACAAGATCTACAGAACCAGCGCGACAAGCATCAGTGAGCCCAAGTTCGAGTGCACGCCACAACGCTTTCTTGCTTGCCG
>CAMAYJ010000090.1 GCA_945862505.1 Bifidobacterium breve
GAACCAGATCATTGCGAAGCGAAGAACGCTTCGATTTCGAGGGCGAGGTCGCGGAACGGGGTACCCGACACATCGACGACCACGGTGTCGAGTCGACCAGTGAAGTGGAACGGCGCCAAATAGGTGTTGTCGACCGGCGTTCCGTCGTCGTATCCGATACAGAAGTATTCGCCGAACAAGTGATACGAATAAATCGTCGTCTGCGGAATCTCGCCGCTGGCCACCACTTCGCCGTCGACGAGTAAGTCAACCGTGCCAGCGAACTGGCCCGTTGGCGTGAATGAATAGCCGAGCGTGTGATGACCTTCCGGCAGCGGAGGTGACGACACACGAAAACGCTGCTTACCTAAGAAGTTGTGCACGTAATGGAGCGCGTTGTCTTGCATGTAGAGCGCGTAGCCACCGAAGCGACCGCCATGAGCGACGAGCACACCTTCATCGTCAGCGGTGTAGTCAACATCGGCAACCGTGAGCGAGGGACGATGGCGAACGTCGACTGCAGCGGGCGTCGCGACTGGCGCACCGGGGCGATAGATGTACCGGTCGCGAAGTGCATAGTGAGCGGGACGTTCCACCTGCACTGGACGGCTTGAATGCAACGGAAGTGCACCGTGCGCTCCCGCTTCGGCCCACCAACGGTCAACCATCTCGCGCAGCTTCTGCGGGTGTGATGCAGCGAGGTCGTTGCTCTCGGAGAAGTCCTCGGCAACGTGGTACAGCTCCCAGCGATCATCGTCGAAGGCAATGTCGGGATCGATACCGGGGACATAGAGCTGTCCCCGCATTGGGTGATAGGCAACGGCCTTCCAGCCCTCGTGGTAAATCGCTCGACAACCAAGAAGCTCGTAGTACTGAGTCGTCCGCTGTTGCGAGGTTTCGGGCACCGAGAACGATTCAAGAAGACTCTTGCCCTCGATGGGCTTCTGCGGAACCCCTTCGAGAACGGTCGGCATTTGGATTCCGAGTGCATCAAGCACCGTTGGCATGATGTCGATCACATGCAAGTACTGGGTGCGCACCTCGCCCGTTCCGTTTGTGCCGGCAGGCCAGTGCACGATCAGTGGGTCGGCGACACCACCTTCGTGGCACTCGCGCTTCCAACGCTGGAACGGCGTATTGCCGGCGTGGGCCCAACCGTAGGGGTAGTGGCCATGGGACTCGGCAGATCCAAGAAGATCGACGTTCGGAAGCACTGCATCAAGCGTGAGCGGAACACCGTTGTACCAAGCGACCGAGTTGAAGGCGCCGTGTTTATCGCCTTCAGGAGATGCACCATTGTCACTCATGACAACCACGATCGTGTTGTCGAGTTCACCGATTGTTTCGAGATGATCAAATACCCGACCAACGTGGTGATCGGTGTGTGTCAGAAAGCCGGCGTAGACCTCCATCATTCGGGAATAGGCGCGCTTCTCTTCTTCGGGAAGCGTTGCCCACTCCTGAATCCATTCCGGGCGCGGCGTGAGTTCTGTGCCCGGAGGGAGGATGCCGAGATCAAGTTGGCGCTGATGAGTTGCGGAGCGCCACTCGTCCCAACCCATATCGAATTTGCCGGCATAGCGATCGATGTACTCACGCGGCGCCTGATGCGGGGCATGACAAGCGCCAGGGGCAAAGTAGAGGAAGAAGGGTTTGTCGACGGTGACGTTGCGCAGATCGTTAATGAACTCAATCGCCCGGCCAGCGAGATCTTCAGTGAGGTGGTAGCCGTCCTCGGCAGCGAAGGGCTGCTCAACAAAGTGGTTATCGGAAACGAGGTCGGGTGCATACTGATTCGCTTCGGCGCCCATGAATCCGTAGTAGCGCTCGAATCCGCGACCAAGCGGCCAGCGCTTACGTGAGGACGCGAGGTCAGTTTCTTCACGAGGAGCGAGATGCCACTTCCCCACTGCCATTGTCGCGAACCCATTGTCGCGAAGCACTTCAGAAATGAATCCAGTGTCTTTATTGATACGGCCGTCAAAGCCGGGGAAACCGGTGGCGTTATCGGCGATACCGCCCATTCCGGTTGTGTGCTGGTTGCGACCGGTCAGCAAGCATGCACGCGTCGGCGAGCACATTGCCGTGGTGTGGAAACTGCGGTATCGCAAACCCTCTTCGGCGAGACGGTCGAAGTTCGGTGTTTCGATATCGGAACCGAAACAACCGATCTGCGCGTAGCCAACATCGTCGAGAATGACGAAGACAACGTTCGGCGTTCCCTTCGGAGGAAGCACGACATCGGGGTAAGCCTGCACCGAGTCCTCAAGGGTCCGACCTACAGTGCCGGAAAATGGTTCGCCTTCGTTATAGGTCAGCATCAGTTCCTCACATGAATGACGACTCAGCACTCAAGCCGAGTTCAGGCCAGGCACCGACAACGATTGGCTGCATGTTTCCATAGCCAACGCCGCCACCGATGGGATCGGTAATGCGCACGGTTGTGTCACGGATTTGATGAAGCTTTCGAGCCATCTCGGGTTCGGTGCAATCGGCGATGCGTTCGCCTTCGACATTGAGTTCGCCGCGCCATTCACCGTGGTGATGGTCATTCCATCCGAAGTACAGGCCTGCACCGAGGTGGAAGCCGGTATCGCCAAGAACCTCGACCTGGAAGGTACGAGCCGAACCGTCGCTCATCGTGGCGAGAATCTGACCGCCCTTGAGTCGGCGATTTGTGGTGTCGTAGGTGAAGTCCTGCTCGACATCAGCCATATGCACAACCGAGCCATCGGTTTCTTCGATGATGGCAGTGACGTTCTTCTGCAAGAAACCTGGGAAGACCGTCTTGGCGACATTGAAGAAGAGGCCATAGTGACTGCCGTCCGGCCGCTCCATGAGGATCGGACTCCAGAAGAACTGGAACTGTCCGCCATCGAGGCCGCGCTGCGGTTCCATATCGGTCGGCGGTTCGCCGACGTCGTAACGCACGCCCCATGAATGGTCGCGGGTCGACACCCATGTGTCGGGATTCATTTCGGTGCGAACACCGTCCACCTCGACCCAACCGCTGCAGGTTCCGATCTGGTGGTAGCGAACAAGCTCGGAAGCGATACGGAACATGGAGCGATTATGAGTGCGCTCTTCGACCATCGGCGGAATGATGCTTTCGAACAACCAGTCGAATGCAATCGGTTGCGTGTCGTTCGGTTCGAGCGTGAAGCGGATCTTCTTCAGCGGCTCGACGATCTCGTAGCGGATCGGACCACCGCCAAGAAGTTCAGGCGCGTCGGAAAGTCGACGGCTCATACGAACAGTGGTTTGTTCGCGGCCACGAGAGACGCCGCAATAGGCATCCATCACGTTTCGGTTGGTGTACTTGCCAAGACCGAAACCGAGTTGCAGGCTCCCGTCTTTGGCCATCGCCATGGCGCAAACCTTTTCGGTCCAGGCCAAATCACTGGTGCCAACGACGGCCACCGTGTCGACGATCTGATGTTGGAACCATTCATCGCCCGAAGTCAGCGGTCCGATCGGATTGGCCATGATGTCCCCCAGATTGTGTTGTTCAGAGTGAAGTAAAGCGAAACGTTTTAGAGAAGCCAGCGCGAAATTGCATCGATCACACAAGCGGGGCGTTCTTCGCCCTCAATCTCGATCGTGATGCGCATGAGCGTTTGCAGGCCGCCCTTCACTTCAGTCACCTCAACCAGTTCAGCCCCGGCGCGCACGCTTTGGCCGACCTTGACGGGTGACGGGAAGCGAACCTTGTCGACGCCGTAATTGATGCCAGCCGAGAAACCCTGGACTTCAACGATCTGCGGAAGAAAGAAATTCGACAACGACATCGTGAGATAGCCATGTGCGATCGCCGCTCCAAACGGACCATCTTTGGCTCGCTCAGGATCAACATGAATCCACTGATGATCGCCAGTCGCATCGGCAAACATGTTGACGCGGTCTTGTTCGATCTTCAGCCAGTCGCTAAAGCCGAGGTGCGTTCCTTCTGCAGCACGAACAGCGTCTGGTCCCTCAATGAGTGTGGTCATAGCGATCTCCAGACGAGTTCAGGAACCGGGGTTACGGCCAGCGAGACGATCAAGCGTGGTTTCCGCCTCGGCGATGATGCGATTCACAACTTCAGCAGCCGAGGGAAGATCATCGATCACGCCAACGACCTGACCCGTAGGAAGGATGCCAGCATCGAGTTCACCGTCGACCAATGTCGCCTTGGTGAGAATTGGTGTATTGCCCGCCATGATGACTTCTGCCCACGGCATGTCCATGCGCTTTTTCATATCGAGGCCTTCTCTGGCCATCTGATACCAAGAAAGACCGGTGAACTTGCGGAAGCGAGCGGCATTGGCAACGGCTTTGGGTACTGCGGTGATCGCCGATGCGCCGTCCATCTGATCGACCAACTTGGTTCGGATCACTCGATGCGGTGCGCCATCGACCTTGGTGGTGACGACGGTGCCCGTTACTGCGGTGCCGAGGTATTGCTTCTTGACTTCCATCGGCACCGGCGAATCAGAGGTGAGGAGGAAGCGCGTGCCCATGGCAATGCCACTGGCCCCGTACGCAAGCGCAGCAACGAGGCCTCGGCCATCGAAATAGCCACCAGCAGCAACAACAGGAACGCGACCGCCGACAACATCAACGACCTCAGGCAGAAGCAAAGAGGTCGGAACCGAGCCGGTGTGACCGCCACCTTCGCCACCCTGCACAAGGATGGCGTCGACACCCCACTCCATGACTTTCTCGGCATGACGTTTTGCACCGATCGATGGCATCACCTTCACGCCGTGATCGTGCAAATAATCGATGAGATCTTTTTTCGGAGCCTGGGCGAATGACGCAACCGGAATACCTTCAGCTACAAGGAGCTTAAGGCGATCCATAATGTCGTCGGCATCGGCGCGCATGTTCACACCGAACGGGGCGGTTGTTCGTTTCTTGGTTTCAGCAATCGCCACAACAAGTTCGTCGTAGGTCATGGTCGCAGAAGCGATGATGCCGAACGCACCGGCGTTGGACGTGGCCGAAACGAGTTTCGGACCAGCGACCCAACCCATGCCAGTCTGGACGATCGGATATTTCGAACCGAGAAGGTCGATTAGCGGTGTCGTGAGTGCGGGATGCATCAGGCGGCCGGAAGTTCTCGATCGCGGAACGACTTGGGGTCGAGCACCTCGCGCAACACGCGAAGTTCCTCATCGGTCGGAAGACGCGTGGTGGGAACATCAGAAGGAATCACGAGTTCGAAAGAACACGCCGCAACCACATCGTCGATCGACACCCCGGGGTGCAGCGACGCAACGCGCATGTGGTGATCAGGAGTATTGAAGTCATACACCGCAAGGTTGGTAACAACGCGACGAATCTCGTGATGGGC
>CAMAYJ010000091.1 GCA_945862505.1 Bifidobacterium breve
TCAAAGAGTCCGCTTGCGATCTGGGGGACCAAAGAAATGTTGCTGTACTCGCGCGATCACAGCGTTGCCGACAGCCTCAATCACATCGCTACTTGGCAAACAGGAATGTTTCAGCCCTCGGACATGGCTGAGTCATTTATGGCGAAAGCAGAAGGCCGCGAGACAAATTTCCCCGACCTGCTGCCGGTGCCGAAAGAGTTCTAAATCGGCGGCTCGCTAGTCTTGCTGTTCGATCGCGGGAAGAAAATCCCACCCGAGGTCTCCGACCTTCACGAGGATCGACGAAATCCAACCACCCATGGCACCGAGGTTGTCGTCAAGCCGAGTTCCGTCTGCCAACGTTTCTTCGTCGACTTCGTAACCCCCTTCGTAACTCACTTCGATTGCATACTCGGGGTGATCGAAGCTTCCTTCGAAGATTGTCTCGACAGTCGGACCTGAGCGTTCAAGTCGGTCTTGCCCAATCGCCGGGCTGGTTTCGGGAAGTGCGGCGATAAGTGCTGCGGGGTCAGGAGCCGATGACAGTCGTTGAACTCGCAGAACGAGTTCAATGTCGATACGTGGCGTCTCGTCAAAGGATTCACCGATGTACCAGGAGCGGTAAGCGGTCTGCGCCCATGTTGGCCAGGTCAGAGTGAGGTCGGCCTGAACCCGGGGCGGTATTCCTTCTCCCGGAAGTCCATAGGTGGTCTCCCAAGTCATGTCTCCTAGGAGCATGTCCATGTTGAATCGCTCCTCGAACGCTTGTCGTTCGAGCATCGCACCTTCGAACGCGTCGCGAAGGGCGCCAATGGCATCAGTAAACACATGGTCTAGCACGATTGGACCCTATCGGTCTTGCTGATGAGTCGCCGGGTCTGGGTTTGTGATGGCGAGGAGGTCTGTCCCGAAACCGAATGGTCTCTGCGGTAGTTTCGCTGCAGGTGGTTGCTCGTCGATCGACCCGCAGTCGCCTTGCGAACCCTCCTATTTCTCCAGCCACCCGGTAAGCCGCCCCATGCTTTTCCCTACCGTCGATTTCGCGGTTTTCTTCTTGGTGGTGTTCACCGGGAGTTGGCTGCTGCGACCGCACAAGATCGCATGGCGTTGGTTCATCCTTGCTTCAAGTTTCGTGTTCTACGGGTGGTGGGACTGGAACTACTTGGTGCTTCTGTCTCTGAGCATTGGGATCAACTGGTTCTTGGGCCTGGCAATTTTTCGGTCGCTCACCCCTAAAGGGGAACGTACGAATGCCAGTAGGTGGCTCGTTCGAATCGCTGTTGTTGTAAATCTTGGGATTCTTGGATATTTCAAGTACTTCGATTTCTTTGTCTCGACAATCGCCGACAAGATGCGCTCGATCGGAATTTCGGTTGATGCCCCGATTCTGAACATCATTCTTCCGATTGGTATTTCGTTCTTTATCTTCCAAGCAATCAGTTATGTGATTGACATCGGTCGAGGGCAATGGCGTAAACCGCTCACGATTCTTGATTTCGCTGTGTATCTGTCTTTTTTCGCTCATCTCGTTGCCGGCCCGATTGTTCGAGCAAGCGAGTTCGCGCCGCAACTCGATGTACTACCCGATCCGCGATACGTGCGATCTGCTGAAGCGTTCATGCTCATTTTTCGCGGCATGTTCAAGAAGGTCGTGATCTCGAGCTTTCTTGCGATACAGATTGTGGATCCGGTTTTTGCCAACCCAAATGCCTACGGACCGCTGGCCGTGCTGTTGGCGATTTACGCCTACGCGATTCAGATCTACGCCGACTTCAGCGGCTATACCGATATCGCTATCGGCGTGGCGTTACTTCTCGGTATTCGATTCCCGCAGAACTTTGATTCGCCCTATATCGCTTTGTCATTGCAGGACTTCTGGAGTCGCTGGCATATGACTTTATCGCGGTGGCTGCGCGACTACCTCTACATACCGCTTGGCGGAAATCGCGGCTCGAAAGCCATGACCTATCGGAATCTTTTCCTCGTCATGATTATTGGCGGACTTTGGCATGGGGCGAACTGGACGTTCGTCGTCTGGGGAGCAATTCACGGCTCCTACCTGGTGGCCGAACGAATCGTGAAGGAGAAATGGAAGGGCCACGAGTTGGGCCTGCCGCCTTTGGTGGTGAAAGCGATGCAATGGTTCTTGGTCTTCAACGTCGTCTGTCTGGCGTGGGTATTCTTTCGGGCAACATCAGTTGATGAGGCCTTTACGTTGCTCGGGAGACTTTTCGCCTCTTCTGGTTCCTCTACTGGAGTGAGCCTTCTGTTGATTCTCGTGATCGTTGGGAGTGTCGCCTCGCAGTTCGTTCCTCAGCGATTCCCCCAAAAAGCCGAAGTCTGGTTTGCGACCTGGGCACCTGCCTTGCAAATCGCTGCTCTTGCCGGTGGACTTGTCCTTGTTGATGCGCTTGGTCCCGAGGGGATAGCGCCATTCATTTACTTCCAGTTCTGATGAGGAACCTCCGATGACGTCACCAGGACGCAATCCAATGAAAGGCAAATCCGGGATCCCTTCGGGGGGACGGTCGTCGTTCAATTGGCGGAGCCTCTTCGAGCCATTCCGGCCGCGCCGCGAGGGGACGATGCCGGCGGGTCTGATCATTGTCGTGATGGTTCTGGCGCTATGTGTCGCCGGGCTTTTTGATGCCGATTCAACGCTTCGTAAAAGCAACGCTAAAGGCGATGGCTGGCGAAATGAGATTGCGAAGACTGTCGCCTCGGTGACCGATACGCTGCATATCAATTTCTTGCGTAATTCAATCGATTCTGCGCTTGGTAAGAACCAAGGAACAAAGATTGATGTCGAGGAACTTCTCCGACGCCAAGCAGAAGCGGAAATCGCCGCATCAGCCGAAGCCGCGAAGAAAGCGCCCGAACTTCCAGCGCCGACCCCGGCGACTCCCATGAAGATCTGGGTCGGCGGTGATTCCATCACTCAGACGTTCGGTGTCTCGTTCCAGCGCATTACGCAGTCCACCGGAATCTTCACCCCAACACTCGATTACCACGTCTCTACAGGCTTATCTCGTCCCGATTATTACAACTGGCCCGAGCACTTAGTGAAAGATGTGCTCCCTGCCAATCCATCGATTCTTGTGATCATGTTCGGCGCAAACGACGGCCAGAACATGATTGGTGCCAACGGAAAGGTGCTCGAGCGCACTTCCGAGCCATGGATGACCGAATATCGCCGTCGAGTTGCCGCAACGATGGACCTCCTGAAGTCGCCTGATAATCAGCGCATCACGATCTGGTGCGGACCGCCCCCGATGGGGCCTGGTACGAAGACTCGCGGCATGGACCAGATGAGTTACATCTATTGGAGCGAAGCGCAGAGCCGGCCATGGATCCAGTACTTCGATACATGGCCATTTTTCTCAGATTCAAATTTTGTCTTCGCGGCAAGCCTTCCGAACGCTGATGGCGTTGTTCGGGGTATGCGTCAGAAGGACAACATTCACTTCTCGACCGTAGGCGGAGATCGTCTTTCGTGGGCTGTCATCGATCGCATCGGAAAACTTGTGGATCTCTCGGCCGGCAAAGTCACTCCGCCGGCCGGACAAGCCCCTCCGGCGAGTCTCGTTGAACGCACCGAAATCCCGCCGAGTATGCCGGGAGCGGAATAGCCGCATTCCGTTTACGGGTGAGATGCAGTAACGGTGGTGAGAATGCCACCGCGGACTTTCCAAATGGTTTCAACGGTCATCCGCCGTGGAGACAATGCCTGCACGAGGTCATCGAGAATGGTGTTGGTGACGGCTTCGTGAAACGCGCCCTCGTCACGGAACGACCATATGTACATCTTGAGGCTCTTTAATTCAACGAGTAATTCGTTCGGCACATAAGTGACGCGAACGGTCGCGAAATCCGGCTGACCTGTTACAGGGCAGAGGCATGTGAGCTCATCGGTTTCGCACAGGATCTCGTAGTCACGACCCTTCTCAGGGTTCGGGACGGTGATGAGATCCTTCGAGGGCTGGCTAAACACAGTCGTTAACGACGTGCAGAATCAGCCGCGACCGGCGTTGGGCTTGGTGCCGTGATTCGCCGGTTTACGACGGGCGTTCGTCTTGCGCTTCGAGGTTTTCTTCGACATAAGACCGAAATCCTAGGCCGGAGGTGGGGGGATGGGCCAACTGAGAACGTTCGTGTGGCCTCAGGTCATGTCATCGGCGGCTGACGGCACTACTAGCCTGCCCCTCCCATGGAAAAGTTCGGATTCGTCGGATTGCCAAACGCGGGGAAGTCCTCGCTGTATAACGCGCTCGCTGGCGGGGGGGCTCTCGCCGCCCCGTATGCCTTCGCCACAAAAGACCCCAATGTCGGAGTGGCTAAGGTCCCCGACGATCGGCTTGAGCAGCTCGCAATCATGAGTAAGGCCAAGTCGGTGATTCCGGCCAGCGTGCAGTTTGTCGACATCGGTGGTCTCGTCGAAGGGGCGAGCACAGGTGAAGGCCTAGGAAACAAGTTTCTGGCCAACATTCGCGAATCTGATGCGATCGTCTTCGTTCTTCGTGCTTTTGTTGACCATGACGTTCCTGGCCCATCGGATCCGCTCGAGCACCTTCGAATCGTCGAAACCGAACTTGCGCTTGCCGATTTGGAAACTGTCGAGAATCAGATCGATAAGCGTCGAAAAGCTGCCAAACAAGATCGAATGATTGCTGATGAGGTTGAAGCGCTTGGAAAGGCGCTTGAGATTCTTTCTGAGGGAACGCCGATTTATAGAAGCGATCTCGATGCCGAGTCTCGTGATCTCATCAAGAGCTATTTCTTGCTGACAAATAAGCCCGTCCTAGCGATCGTCAATGTCAGCGAAGATGGTCTTGAGCAGATCGACGAACTGATCGCTCCTGTGGCCGAAGAAATTGGAGGCCACGGCGAAGTGATTGGTATGTGCGTGCAGCTTGAAGCTGAAGCAGCCATGCTCGACGCTGACGAGCGCGTCGAGATGCTTGAAGGACTTGGCCTCGGTGAAGGCGCGCTCCCACGGTTTCTGCACGCTGCTTACCGCATGCTGGGACTGCGCACGTACTTCACGACTGGCGAAAAAGAGACCCGCGCATGGACATTCCGTGCCGGGTACAAGGCCCCACAGTGCGCTGGTGTCATCCACACTGATTTCGAGCGTGGCTTCATCCGAGCTGAAGTCATTCACTGGGATGAATTGCTCGAGGTGGGAGCGTGGTCCAAGGCCCGTGACGCTGGAATCCTGCGGGTTGAAGGCAAGGAGTA
>CAMAYJ010000092.1 GCA_945862505.1 Bifidobacterium breve
CTCGACCGCACGACTGAAGGGCCTCGTCTTGTGGCGCCGGTTGATCCCGCTATGCCGATGGGCCCGGCGGCTGCACCCACGCCGTTCATAGGCGACTTGTCCTCTGCGCAGCCCGCTGACGACGGTTCCGGGACGGTCTGAGGCCAGCGATGACCACAGAAACCAAATCTGCGTCTTCCGAGCACATGACGTTGTGGGAACACCTCGCGGAACTGCGAACCAGGCTCTTTCGAATAGCGATTGCTGTAGCCGTTGGCGCCCTCCTCGGATGGTTTCTTTACCCGTACGTATTAGCGATTCTTAAACACCCGTTTAATGAAGTGCAGCCGGGCCAGCCCTTTATCGCAACTGAACCTCTCCAGGCTTTCGGGCTGCGACTCAAAATGTCCGGGTACATCGGCATCGCAGTAGCGATGCCGATCATCGTCTGGCAAATTTGGCGATTCGTGACCCCTGGCCTTTATCCGCACGAGAAAAAGTACGCCATTCCGTTCACCTTGAGTTCAGTGGTCTTGTTTCTTGGCGGCGCAATGTTGGCCTACTACGTACTGAATCCAACGCTTGAATTCCTTACGACTATCGGTGGCTCGCAAATTGAGCCCTTTTATACGGCTGACAGTTATGTGACCTTGATCGTCTGGATGATGCTTGCGTTTGGTGTTGGTTTCGAGTTCCCGGTTTTGCTCGTTGCTTTGCAGATGATCGGTGTGATCACGCCGAGACAATTGCTTCGATGGTGGCGCCAAGCGATCGTCGTGATCGTGGTAATCGCCGCGGTGATCACACCTAGTGGCGACCCCATCTCGATGACTGCTTTGGCGCTTCCGATGGTCCTGCTCTATGCACTCTCAGTTGCCCTCGGAGCCCTCATGCTCGCCTTGCGGCGTCGTTCAAAGCGGAAGGCTGCGGTGAGCGACTCCGACGCAGTCGCCGATTGACGTGAGCGATTCATTTGAACTTGATCCATTCCAGCTCGAGGGGATCGCCGCGATCGATCGTGGGGTTTCAGTGCTGGTCTCTGCCCCTACCGGCTCCGGCAAGACGAAAGTCGCCGAGCACGCTCTTGCCCTCGCCCTGAAGTCGGGCGCTCGAGCGTTTTACACGACGCCGATCAAAGCGCTATCGAATCAGAAGTTCCATGATCTGACCGAAGAGCACGGTGAAGCGTCAGTCGGCCTTTTGACTGGAGATACCGCCTTCAACGGCGACGCTCCTGTTGTCGTCATGACGACCGAAGTTCTGCGAAACATGATCTATGCCCGTTCTCCGGGTCTTGACGCCCTTGCTTGGGTTGTGCTCGATGAAGTTCATTACTTGCAAGACACCTACCGAGGCTCAGTATGGGAAGAGGTGATCATCCATCTACCCAAACATGTTCGACTCGTGTGTCTCTCAGCGACAGTTTCGAATGCTGACGAACTTGGTCACTGGATTAGTGCCGTGCGGGGGCCAACCGAGGTGGTGGTCGAAACGAAACGGCCCGTCACGCTCGACAATTGGTACCTCGTAGCGGATCGCCAAGGAGACGGCCTCGTTCTGCTTCCCACCCTCGCTGAGGGGAAGGCCGATGAGCGTGGCCACCGATACGACCTCGATATCCGTGATCGCTCCAGCGGCGGCCGCCGGCGCTATGCCACGCCCGGTCGAGTCGAAGTAGTTGAGTTGCTTGCTGAGCGTTCGATGCTGCCAGCAATTTTCTTTATCTTCAGCCGAAACGGTTGCGATGACGCAGTTCTTTCCTGCACGCGAGCTGGCCTGACTTTCACTGACTCAGATGATCGCGAACGAATTCGAAGGATTGCCGAGTCTCACGTCCAAGAACTCAGCGACGACGACCTGAAGGTTCTCGATTACGGACGTTGGCTTGATTCCATGGAAAGAGGAATTGCGAGCCATCACGCGGGACTTGTTCCACCATTCAAGGAGGCGGTCGAGCAGTGCTTTGTAGAAGGTCTCGTGCGAATCGTCTTCGCCACAGAAACCCTTGCCCTTGGCATCAACATGCCGGCGCGAACAGTCGTTATCGACAAACTTACGAAATTCACTGGAGAGGGCCATGAGTTCCTAACTCCAGCGCACTACACACAACTTACTGGACGGGCAGGGAGACGGGGGATCGACGATCACGGAAACGCCGTTGTCCTCTGGTCTCCGTTTGTCACCTTCGACGATGTTGCGACGCTGGCCGCGAGTCGGAGTTTTCGACTCACGAGTTCTTTCCGTCCGACCTACAACATGGCTGCAAATTTGGTCCGGAGGTACGACGCGGGGGAGGCACACCGTTTACTCGGAAGCAGTTTCGCCCAGTACCAAGCCGACGCCGATGTGGCGCGAGAGGAACTCCGAATCGCCACTCAGTTCGAGAAACTTGAGAGGCTCACCGAAGATGCCGCTTGCGACAGGGGGGACGTCGTTTCCTACAAGGCTTTGCTCGATCGGGAACGGGGGGTTCGGCGCTCCGGTAGCGGCGGGAGTGCAGTAGAGCGGGCACTTGCAGAAATGAAACCCGGTGACATCCTTTGGCTCGAGGGAAGCGGGGGTCACGATCGCGTAGCAGTGCTGTCTGTCTCGCATCGCAAAGGTGGCTCAGTACGAGTGAAGGTGTTGAATTCTCGGCGCAATGTGCTGCAACTCGGTGCGCAGGATTTTGATGAGGCCCCGACCGTGGTGGGACATATCGATCTTCCCGTTCCATTCACGCCGATGAAGCCCAAGTTCCAGAAAGCAGTATCGATCGAACTCGATCGTGTTGCCGATCGAGTTCGATCACTGGTTCCCGAACCTAGCGAGAACGTCGACCGCGATCGGTGCGCGGAGCACCCAGTTCACGATTGCCCTCAGCGCGACCAACACCTGAGATCTTTGCGCGATGTCGAGCGCGTTCGAAAGGACATCGAGGGCCTCGAAAAACGGATCAGATCTCGAACAGGCTCGCTCGTGGAGCAATTCGATCGGATCCTGCAGATGCTCGAAAATTGGGGCCACCTCGACGGTTGGCGGCTCACCGATCGGGGTGAACGATTAGTGCGGATATATCACGAGTCGGATCTCGCTATTGCCGAGGCGATCGAAGAGAACCTTTTCGATGACCTGACGGCTCCAGAACTTGCCGGGCTTGTGAGTTCCTTCATCTACGAATCACGGGCATCGAGCCCCGATCTTGGTACGTGGTTTACGCGTCGATTGCTCGCAGAACGCGCCGATCAAATTTCTGACCTTGCTTCTTCGATTTCCCAGGACGAGATCCGACTTGGGCTTCCAGGCACGCGCACGACAGATCCTGCCTTCTTTGCGCTGGCTCACGCATGGGCTTCGGGAGACGAACTCGACCACATGTTGGGAGACGAGGAAATGCCTGGCGGCGACTTCGTTCGTACGATCAAACAACTGGTCGATCTCCTTCGCCAGATTTCAGAAACCGAAGCGTCCTGTGCAGCTACTGCTTCTGAAGCTTCAGATCTGCTTCATCGTGGAATCGTTGCCGTTTCTGGGCGGGGTCGGGTTGCCTTAGAGCAGAGCGACGATTCGTAATGACGATCAAGAAAAACTGCGATTACGGAAAAGCCGCAGCGTTGCCTCCGGGGTCTCCGATTGCCTCTAGCGACGCAGAACTGCAGAGCATCGTTTGCGCCGCCAGATCCGAGCATCGTTTGCCGGTCACAGTCGGACTTCTCGCTGGTGACCTCTGTCGAACGCTTGGCGGGTCCGGCGATGCCGCTCGCCTGCTTGGCCCACAAGCACTCACCGTTCCCGTCGATCTCCCCATCGCCCTTATTGACGGAACGGAGTATCCGTTTGTCGCGCACCTGTTGGTCGGACGTCCGTTCGCCAACGACTTCGCGGTCGTCATGAACGCTCAATGGCTTGGAGCACTTGATCTTGGCCCTCGTTCTCATCCCGGCGATGGTCTCATCGATGTAACGACTGGCACGCTTCCTTGGACGCAACGGCGTCTGGCGCAACGTCGGGCTCACTCCGGCTCACACCTCCCACATCCGTCTTTGGTACACCGACGTACCTCTCATGAGCGCTTCATTTTCTCCTCGCCTGTCTCGGTGCAGATCGACTCGGGCCTACGGCTAAGGGGCGAGGTAATCGAGATCCGAGTGGAGCCAGACGCGTTCTTCGTCGTGGTGTGACCTACCGGCTGGAGTCTGTCGCGATGTAGCGTTCACACATGGATATCAACGAGGCAAAGCGAAAAGCCGTTGAAGTGATCGACGGTTGCGGTGATCTGCTTCTCGAGGTCTCCCACTCCATCCATTCGCATCCAGAAGAGAACTATGCAGAACACCATGCTCACGATCTGCTGACCGCGGCGCTCGAATCAAACGGTCTCGATGTGCAACGAGGCGCCTACGGGTTACCAACTGCATTCGAAGCTTCGACCGGCACCTCCGGTCCGGAGATTGCCGTCTTCTGTGAATACGACGCTCTGCCTGGAATTGGTCACGCGTGCGGTCACAACATCATCGCGGCTGCTGGCCTCGGAGCAACGCTCGGTGCGGCGGCAGTTGCGAACGAACTCAACGGTCGGCTGCGCGTGTTCGGCTCGCCCGCTGAAGAGGGCGGCGGAGGCAAAGTCTTCATGCTCGAACGCGGAGCGCTTGAAGGCATCGACGCCGCCATGATGGTGCACCCCGCCGATGCTGACCTGCGTTGGATGAACACAATCGCTGTCCAGCAGTTACTGATCACATGGCACGGTGAGGCTGCTCATGCTGCTGCTCAACCTTGGAACGGGCGCAACGCGCTCGATGCAGCGGTGTTGGGTTACATGAACGTTGCCGCTCTGCGCCAACACATCCGTCCCGATGAACGGATTCACGGTGTCTTCACCAATGGTGGCGACAAGCCCAATATTGTTCCCGCCTCAGCGGGCATGCATTGGTTTGTTCGAGCCGGAAATGTCGCGTCGCTCGAACGACTCAAGAAACGCGTACTTGCCGCGCTCGTGGCGGGAGGCGATGCAACCGGTTGCTCAGCCGAGTTCTCCTGGCTCGAGCCGTCGTACGCGGAACTCGTTCGAAATGCTCCATTCGAAGAGCTCTATGCAACGAATAGTGCGGCAATCGGCAGAGTTGTGACAGAGCCAGACGGTGAGATCAATGTCGTGGGCTCAACCGATATGGGCAACGTCAGCCACGTGGTGCCATCTATCCATCCCATGATCGCAGTTGCTCC
>CAMAYJ010000093.1 GCA_945862505.1 Bifidobacterium breve
CGAGTTGTCTGCAAATGACGCCGTGTCGCCTCTCCGCGACATGATGGGGGCTGGCGGAGAATTCGGTTCGATTGCCTATGCCGAATTTGTGAACTCTTCTCGGGCGTCTTGCTTGCGCAACCGAGGCTGGAACGAACCCGAACCACCCAGCGGTTATGACCAACTAGAAACGAAGACCACGGTTGAAGGAATGCGAGCTTTTGCATCCGCAGTGGGATACGGCCTCCAAACACACCTCCTCAGTAACGAAGCGATTGATCACAAGGCTGCCATGAACACTCAGTCCGACGCGATCGCGAAACTTGATGCCGGCACTCAAGCTCGTTATTTCACCGACTCCGGAAACTGCATGAACGACGCCGAATCGCTTGGTGCATCAAAGTTCCCGAGCCATAACTCCTCCACCGCCCGTTCAATGGCAGCCGAACTTGCCAAAATCGAATCGCTTCCTGCCATGCAACAAGCCGAAAAAGATTGGTCTGCATGTATGAGCGATAGCGGATTTTCCTATGCGAGATCCGCAGACGCTCGACGTGAATTTTCGGAAATGATGTTTAGTAACGCATCGAACGACGAATCGGTGAAACGCGAAATCGCGACGGCGACTGCCGACGTGGAATGCTCCATTCAGACAACCTGGCGCGTTGGTCGTCCTTTGGAACTCGATGCTCTCATCAAACTTGGGCTCGCGTAGAGGCACCATCTAGCGAGACGCGCTGCTACACCGCTTTTTGGCCCGTGTTACCCAACCAGGATCGGTAGAGCTCGGCATAACGTCCGCCAAGAGCGACGAGTTCGTCATGCGAACCGTGTTCAACCAACACTCCTGCATCGAACACCAGCACGAGATCAGCCTGTTCTGCTGTCGACAAACGATGGGCCACGCTGATCGTGGTCCGGCCTTCGGCCAGACGATGCAACGCCGTGGTCAGTGCACGTTCGGTGCGCGGATCAACGGCGCTCGTAGCTTCGTCGAGGATGAGGAGGCCAGGGTCGGCCATTTGGGCACGAGCCAGCGCAACAAGTTGGCGCTCGCCAACGCTCAAGCCCTCACCGCGCTCACCTACTTCGGTATCAAGTCCACGAGGCAGACCTGCCACCCAGGTTTCAAGACCAAGCTCGGCAATTGATACACGAACGTCATCGAGCGTTGCGCCAACGCGACCCATCGCTATGTTCTCGCCCAATGTCGTGTCGAACATGAAACCGTCTTGGGGAACCATGCGAATGCGTTCGGTGCGCGACTGACGATTGACGGTGTCGAGCGCGATCCCGCCGACAAGCACCGAACCTTCAACCGGGTCGGCGAGTCGATCAAGCAACTTCACAAAAGTGGTCTTTCCTGAACCGGTTTCGCCCACGATCGCAACCGACGCGCCAGCGGGAATATCGATAGTGACGTCGCGCAACACCGGACCACCGGTTTGATAGGTGAAACCAAGATGTTCAACCCGCACGTCGAGCGGGCCTTCGGGCAGCTCCACACCCGGCTCAGGCTCAACAAGAGTGATCGGCGTATCGAGAACATCGAGCACCTTCGACCAACCAGCAATAGCGGTCTGGGTTTGGTCGAGGATCTCGCCGATCTCGGCAATCGGTCCGAGGATCAGCTGTACGAGGAACAAACAGGCCACCAAACTGCCGGCGTTGAGTCCCCACGATTCACCGAACCAGATGCCAGCCATAGCCACCGATGCCAGCGCAACACCGCCGAACGCATCACCCAACGGGAACATGAACGCAAACCAACGGGCGGCGCTCATTTCCGACTTGAACTGCGCCTGGATGGCATCGTCAAGACGAGCACGCGAACGGCGCTGTAATCCGTAGGCCCGGATCGGGGCCGCACCCTGCACCGCTTCGCTGACTTCCGAAAGCGTCGTGCCGACACGGTTTCGAACCACCGTGTAGGCCTTCAATTGCCGACGCTGCATCACGCGAAACAGCGGCAACACCGGCAGCGCGGCAATCACGGTGATGACCGCGAGTTGCCAAGCATAGAAACTCATGACGATCAGCGTTCCGATGACAACAACGGAATCGATGATCCATGCCACAGCGCCGTACTGAACAAAGCGGGCGATTGTTTCGATATCGCTGGTGACACGCGAGGTGAGTTCACCACGACGGGTGGACTCGTGATGGGCCATTGGCAACCGATGAATGTGCTTGAACGTTTTCACCCGCAAGTTGCGCAGCATCATTTCGGCCGTCGTCACGAGCCGCACATAGGTAATTCGGGCGAGGAACATGAGCGCAATAACGATCACCGCCGCAGAGGCACAGGCCGTGATCGTGAAGCCGCCGTTGAATCCGTCATCAGCCAGCAGGCCCTTATCAATCACCTGCTGAATGAGAACCGGAATGATTAAGCGTCCGACCGCTCCGATCATCGCGAACAGCACGGTCAATCGAAGGCCTCTGCCCAGTTCGGGACTCTGGGCGAATCCGCGCCGCAAAACCGCGAGAGCCCGCAACCGGCGTTCACTCGCCCTGTCCTCTTCCGCAGAAGCGGCGAGAGCGTCATGTTCAAGCGCTATGGGGTCGTCGAACGCCGATGCATGCTCCATCACGGCGAGTTCGTCATTGGCCTGAGCCGACAACGACTCTTGGTCAATCCGGGCGTCATCGCCCGAAGCGTGAGTGCGCTTCTCGGTCATGATGACAACCTGCTTGCGTCTTCATCATGACCGATGTCTTCGGCCATCGATTCTTGGTCGACATAGGCGTGCACGAGACGGGCGTAGTCGGGGTTCGAGGCCAACAGTTCGGGATGTGATCCGGTGGCCACGATGCGACCCTCATCGAGGAACACCACTTCATCGGCCAATTCAATAGTTGACACTCGGTGCGCAACTACCAAAGTGGTTGTTTCCAGCGAGGTGCGCAGATCGCGCAGAATCGCCGACTCGATCACTGGATCAACCGCGCTGGTGGCGTCATCGAGGATGAGCACGCGAGGGCCGCGCAGCAACGCACGAGTCAGGGCAAGTCGCTGACGTTGTCCGCCCGAAAGCGTGACGCCACGCTCTCCCACCACGGTGTCCCAACCATTCGGGAGTCGATGCACGAAGGCCGACGCATGCGCGATTGACGCGGCGCGTTCGAGTTCGGTGTCATCAATTGGATCGCCAAGCGTGACATTTTCACGAACCGTGTCGGCGAACAGGAACGTCTCTTGAAAGACAAGCGCCACTTCGGATCGCACTGCGACGGGGTCGAACTCGCGGAGATCCACTCCATCAAGTTCCACCGTGCCGCTGTCGGGGTCGACGAGACGGGGAATCAGTTCGCACAATGTCGACTTACCCGAACCGGTGACGCCCACAAGCGCAACGATTGATCCAGCAGCGATGTTGAGGTTCAGGCCATCAAGCACCGGTGGATCATCGCCATAGCGGAATGACACATCTTCAAACGACACCGACAGCGGTCCATCGGCAACTGCAGGTGGGTTGTCAGTCGCTGCACCGGGTTCGTGCGGCGCAGCAAGAACCTTGTCGAGTCGTGCGCTCACCACCACCGAACGCGGGAGTTCCTGAAGGAAATAGCCGAAGACACGCATCGGGAAAGCAAGCAATCCGAACAACGCCGCAGCCTGCACGATATCGCCAGTGTTAAGACGATCAATCGACACTTGCCAAGAACCAACCAGCAACAACGCGATGATTCCAAGGTTCGGCAAGGCATCGATCATCGGGTCGAACACAGCACGAATACGGCCGAGCCCAACGCGAGCAGCCCGAAGTTCGTCTGCAGCCCCTTCAAGCCGTTCGACTTCCTCGTCTTCGCGACCAAGTGTCTTCACCATAAGCACGCCGTCGAAGGATTCGTGTGCGATCCGACTGACATGACCGACTCGCTCCTGCACGACACCCAATGGCTTTTCGGCCCGGCTGGTGTACATCCGATTGATGATTGCCAGCAGCGGGAAGAGCACCACTGCCACCAACATCAAGAACCAGTCGACCGTCGCCAAGCTGACGATCGCAAAAACCACGAGCGTTACGACACCAATGCTGAACGGGAGTGGATTAATGACTTCGCTTGAGGCAACGATGTCAGCGTCAGCATGAGCCAGAAGCTCACCCGTCGGAGTTTCACGGTGATATTTGAGCGGTACCGAGAGGTAGGTATCGGCCAGCTTGCGACGCCAATCTCGCTGAGTTCGATACGTTAGAAGTGCGGCGAAATAGCGGCGCAGAATAATTGTCGATGCACGAAGCAGTCCCACCAGCAACAGAGCCAGGCCCGTGTACCAAACGGCTTTGGCTTCAGGTCGACCCGATTCAAACGTCGGAACGATCACATTGTTTGTGATGCGTCCAAGGATGATCGTGGTACCGACTGCAGCACCCGCGTAAATCGCAGCGCCAAAAATCGAGATAATGAATGGGACAGGGTGAGCCTTGACATAGCGCGTCAGGAGCCGCGCGCCGCGACGGAAGAGCCCGGGGACACCTGCGGCCATCAGTGGTTACGCGCCAGCGGGCGAAGCGTCGCCGAGACCGAGATTCGCTGCGATTTCGCGAGTCGCCGTCGAACGATTGAGTGTGTAGAAGTGCAAGCCCGGCGCACCTTCGTCGAGTAAGCGCTGACATAATTCGCTGGCCAACTCCACACCAAGTGCACGAACCGCATCACCATCATCGGCAATGGCATCGAAGCGGGTAGCGAGGTGTGGAGGAAACTCTGCGCCAGCAAGTTGCGCAAAGCGCACAACCTGCGCGGCGTTGGTAACGGGCATGATGCCTGGAAGCACGGGCTTCTCGCAGCCGAATGCGGAAAGTCCTTCGACAAGGCGCAAATAGGGCTCGGCCTCGAAGAAGAATTGCGTGATTGCGAAATCGGCCACGTTCAATTTGTCGGCCAAGCGGCGCCGGTCGGAATAGAGATCCTCGGAACGAGGATGACCCTCGGGATGGGCGGCAACGCCGATCGAGAAGTCGCCCTTTTCCTTGATGAGTTCCACGAGTTCCATGGCGAACTCAAATTCACTGGGAGCCACCACGCCGTCTTCGTCAAGAATCGGATCGCCAGC
>CAMAYJ010000094.1 GCA_945862505.1 Bifidobacterium breve
CGACGTATGGCTCACGAAATCGAGATCCACCGCTGGGACGCCCAGAATGCTGCTGGTGTAGAAACCGACAAGTTCGACCACACCTCGGCCGTCGACGGAATCGATGAATTACTCACTGTGCTTATGCCGATTTTGTCGGCGGTTAAGAATCCCGAACTCTCATCGAGCTTTCACCTTCACTCCACCGACGCACCGGGCGAATGGCTCACGACATTCGTCAATGGACAACCCACAACGATTCGCGAGCATGCCAAGGGCGACCTGGCCGTGCGCGGACCAGCATCGGGTTTGTATGCATGGGCATGGAACCGCGGTCCGATCCTCGCCAACGGGCTCGACACTGCGGGCGACGATTTACTTCTCGACGCGTGGGCCAGCATCGTTCCCTGAATACGTGAGCGCGTGCGTCAGCGGAAAAAGGTCCACCAAAGGCTAGAAGCGACGGTAACGACGCTCACGATGAGGCCACCGATCACAACAGGCTTCGACACTTTGCCATCGGCATCTGCGGGCAGACGCTTACGGACATTTTCAAGAAGTTTTCGGGCGAACGGAACATCGGATGCGAGTAACGCAAGGCCGGCAGCGATCGTAAGCATTCCCGGACCTGGAAGCGGCAACATCAATAAGCCCGCGATCACGACAATGGTCCCAAGAAAAACGCGTCCAATACGAATGAGGATGTGCCGTTTTGCTTCGGCGATCGACTCCTCTCGACGACCCGTTTCGAATTCCGCCTCGATTGCGGCCTTTTCGAATTCCTCGAATCGTTCGCGGCGGCCATGGTGTGAGGAATCAGTCATCGCTTGATTCCATTTTCATCGAGCGAGCAACGCCATTGCGGACAACCAACTTCCAGAGTTCCACCGCTACAAGCAGCAACAGCGGCGGCACGAGACACAGTCCCCATTGAGTGGCGGTAAGCGACGAAGTATCGAAAAGATTTTTCATCGGCTCGAAGACTGTCAGCAAGATTTGCAAGAAGAACACGATGACAACTGACGCACCGAGTTTCCAGTTCGTCAGCGTGTACCGCGAAAAGAGTGAGGAGGACTCAGAACGAGCGTTATAGACGTTCACTAACTGTGCGAACACAAATGCAGTAAACGCCATCGTCGTTGCGACGACGGGTACCTCACCCTTTGCGACATCGGGTTCGTATTCATTGATGGCGAAGAGGTAAACAGCGAGCACCCCGATGGCGGTAACCAAACCTTGAAACATGACCTGGCTCAGACGGCGTCGACTGAGAATCGTTGCGTCAGCGGGAACCGGCTTGCGGTTCATTAGTCCCGGGGCAGGAGCGTCGACACCAAGCGAAACCGCGGTGGGTCCATCTGCAATCAAGTTGACCCAAAGCACTTGAATTGGCGAGAACGGCACATGCTGGCCGAACGCTGAGGCTCCAAGAATTGTGAGAATTGCACCGAATGCGGTCGCTACTTGGAATCGAACAAACTTGAGGATGTTGTCGTAGACGGCTCGGCCGCCACGCACGGCTTCAACAATTGTGGCGAAATTATCGTCGGCGAGAATCATGTCGCCGGCTTCTTTGGTGACTTCGGTGCCGGTGATGCCCATCGCTACGCCGATATCGGCGCGTCGCAAGGCAGCGGCGTCGTTCACGCCGTCGCCGGTCATTGCGACAATCTCGCCGTTCGAACGAAGTGCTTCGACAACACGAACTTTGTGCTCTGGTGACACGCGAGCGCATACCGCTATTGCGCCGATCCGAGCAGACAATTCCTCGTCAGACATTGCGTCGAGATCGTCGCCGGTAACAACCTCGCCCTGAATACCCAACTGAGCAGCGATAGCACCGGCCGTCACTGCGTGATCGCCAGTGATCATCTTGACGTCGATTCCAGCACGATGACACAACGCAATCGCATCGCGGGCTTCAGTTCGAGCTGGGTCAACGATGCCAACAAGAAGTTCGAGTCGAAGGTCGCTGATCCAGCTTTCAGGATTGGTCACCGTGCCGTTGGCGTCGATGATCTGCGAAGCGGGAACGCGTCGTGTGGCGACAGCAAGGACCCGCATGCCCTGCGAAGCGAGCTTGTCGTTATCGGAGCGACGGAATCCGCGCGCTGCGGCATCGAGCGCTTGTTCCGAACCGTCGGGTTCAGAGAAGGTGGTCGACATTCCAAGGACAACATCGGGTGCGCCCTTTACGCAGATCAGGACATCGCCGTTCGGCGAGTTCGGATCGGCCAGGTGGAACGTGGCCATGAACTTGGTGGCCGAATCGAACGGGACCTCGGCGAGACGCGGGCGGAGCGCTCGTTCCGTTGGCGCATCGAGTCCAGCCTTTGCTGCCATGACAACAAGAGCTGCTTCAGTTGGATCACCGATGATTCCCGGACCATCGGGTGCATGCGGCACAAGAACGGCGTCGGAACACAACGCTGCCGGCAAAAGTGCATCGGTGGAAAATTCCGGAGTGACAACACGACCACCCGAAGAGGTGATGGTTCCGTCGGTGCCGTATCCCCCGCCATCTACCAACCAGATCTCGCCGCCACGAAACGCTTCGCGGGCGGTCATCTGGTTCAGCGTAAGTGTGCCGGTTTTGTCAGAACAGATAACTGATGTTGATCCGAGTGTCTCAACTGAGTGCAAACGCTTCACGATGGCGTTCTGCTTTGCCATCTTCGAGATACCAATCGCCAATGTGACCGTAACGACGGCAGGAAGACCTTCAGGAATGGCTGCGACCGCGAGGGCTACGGCGCCAAGAAGGGCATCTTTGAAATTCTGTTCAATGATCCATTGGATAACGAACACGATGAATGCCGCTGTTCCGGCAATCATCGCGAGAGTTTTACTGAGTGAATCGAGTTGACGTTCAAGTGGGGTCTTGGATGGTTTCGCGGAGACAAGCATCTCGGCGACCTTGCCCATTTCGGTGGCCATGCCAGTGCTGGTCACAACAACTTCGGCTCGGCCACGACTCACTGTGGTGTTCATAAACACCATGCCAAGGTGATCGCCGATCGGCGAACCGGCTGATGTGAGCGCATCGGCGCGCTTATCAACCGGAACGGATTCACCCGTCAGGCTCGATTCGTCTACCGACAAATTTGCTGCGAGCAGCAATCGGCCGTCGGCTGGTACTCGATCGCCGGCCTCAAGCAAGACGATGTCGCCAGGAACGAGTTCATCGATCGCCACTTCGTCAGTGACACCATTGCGACGCACCCGAACCTGAGTGACCAGCATGCGCTCAAGCGCTGCCAGTGCATTCGATGCCTTCGCCTCTTGGGCAAAGCCCATGATGGCGTTGATCAGTAGAACCACGAAGATGATGACGAGATCTTTGATGTCGCCCAACAAGCCGGCGATCAGGCCAGCTCCGGCCAGAACATAAACAATTCCGGCACGGAACTGATCGATGAACACCAGCAACTTTGAGCGACGAGGTGGTTCAGTGAGCCGGTTGGATCCATGAAGAGCGCGCCGATCGGCAACTTCTGCATGAGAGAGCCCCGTGCTGGCATTGATCGCGAGGCGCTGAACAACTTCGTCGCTGGGAAGCGCGCACCAGTCATCGTGTTGCTGTTGGTTCGTGTCAGGGGTCATCAAGAAACTCCGGTCATGTCACATGGACGATTGGGGAACCGAGGTTGGTTCACCGACCGGAGGTCTCTCCCGCTCACCCGAGCCGTTTCGGACTCAGACGAACCAGCGGCACCGGGAGCTCGGGCTCAAGAGCCTTTACGCCGTGATGACGACACCGCTGTGATGGGATACTCCCCTCACTGGGACAACAGTATTGCCGCAAAAGGCGACGGTTGCATGATCAGGACGAACTGACCGTGCACCAAAGGGATTTAGCCAACGAGAATCTTACGAACGGCATCTTCGCATTCCGCCATGGCCAGAACCATGACCTCGTCACCCGCACCCAACGTGACGTCGCTATGCGGGAAGACGACCTTGCTGTCACGAACGATGGCCACGATTGCTGCCTCACGGGGAAGGCCAAGATTTTCGATCATTACGCCATTCGCTGGCGAACTATCAGCGAGTCGGATCTCGGAAAGTCTCGCTGAATCGTTCTCGAAACTCATAATGCGAACGAGCGAACCAACGGTGACTGCCTCTTCGACGAGTGCAGTGAGCATGTGTGGGGTTGAAACAGAAACATCGACGCCCCAACTCGCGTTGAACATCCACTCATTTGCTGGATTATTCACACGAGCCACAACACGCGGGACGCTGAATTCCTGCTTCGCGAGAAGCGAAATCACGAGGTTGTCTTCATCATCGCCAGTTACGGCAACAACGACATCGGCGCGATTGGGTTCAGCCTTTGCGAATTCAGAAACTTCACAGCCATCGACAACGAGCCACTTGACGCCTGCGGGTTCCCCGTCGGCCTGGGCCTGAGCAACACGAGCAGGATCTACTTCGACAATAAGAACTTCGTGACCGGCCTGTTGGAGTTCCGTGGCGATGTATGTGCCCACGTTTCCACCACCTGCAATGACAACGCGCATCAGTGAAGTCCTCCTTGAATCGGTGCCGACGCAAGATGTCGATCGAACTCTCCAATGTGATCACCATCAATGGCAACCCAAACGATGTCGCCCTCTTGGGCAAGAAGCGCGGGGCTAATCAGTTGGGCAACACCCAATCGGGTGAGGGCAACAACACGAGAGCGACCTTCGGCTTCAAGTTCCACGAGCGGACGACCGGCCCAGGAAACGGGAACAACGCGTTCCACAAGACAGACCCGAGCACTGGGATCGACCCATTCGACACCATCGGTGTCGGGCTGGATTCGACGCAGTACTCGTTCGATCGCCCACTGCACAGTTGCGACCGTTGAGATACCAAGACGTTCGTAAATCGCGGCGCGGCGCTGATCGTAAATGCGAGCGACAACACGATCGACATGGAAGAACTCACGCGCTGTGCGTGCAATGAGGATGTTGGAGTTATCGCCGTTCGT
>CAMAYJ010000095.1 GCA_945862505.1 Bifidobacterium breve
CGCACCTATGGACACATCGTGGTTGACGAGGCCCAGGATTTGTCGCCCATGCAGTTGCGCATGCTGGAACGGCGCTCGCTCAATGGTTCGATGACAGTTGTTGGTGACATTGCACAGGCAACAGGTCAGTGGGCCCATGGTTCCTGGGATGAAATCCTGTCGTTGCTTCCAGCAAAGCGCGAGCCGCGCCGCAATGAACTCACGCTTGGCTATCGCCTTCCTGCTCCGATCATGGCCCTGGCGGCTCGCGTGCTTCGGCGTGCCGCTCCCGAACTTCGTCCGCCGCGATCGGTGCGCGAGGACGGTGCCGAACCGTTGATCCGTCGAGCGGAACCAGGGCGACTCGCCGAAACGGTGGCCGCAGTTGCGCGAGTTGAACGAGCTGCGGTCGACCCAGGTCAGGTCGCTGTCGTTTGCACCTCGTCAATTATTGATGAGGTGTGTGAGGCGCTCGAAGAAGCGGACATCGCATATGGACGCGCTACGCGTCACGGCCTCGAACATCGAGTCACGGTTGTTGAAGTGAGCCTCGTCAAGGGTCTTGAAGTCGATGCCGTGATTGTCGTCGAACCGTCGCTGATTGTTGCCGAGCAGGCACAGGGCAACCGTGCGTTGTATGTGGCCCTTACACGCGCCACGAAGCGTCTGGCCATTGTGCACGAGGACGATCTCCCCGAGTCATTGCTCGACTGAGCAACGCTTACGCAGCTGTTACCAAGATGCGCTGCGTGGCGAATCGAGTGATTTCGACGGTCTGCCCATCGATCTCGACAATCGTGATTCCATCCGCAACGAGTTCGGTGATGACGCCGGAGTGTCCAGGGAGAAGCGATGACGTCTCGAGGAACTCGAGTAAACCGGGAGTGAACTCGAGCTCCTCGGGGATTCGTGAGACCGTGAATGATTGTCCGACCGAAAGCGTGTCGAGCGTTACCGATGAAGGTGGTTGGTAGTCGGTGCCAGGGATTGGGTTCCCGTGCGGGCAGGTTGTGGGGTCACCCAGCGCCCGCATCATTGCGACTTCGACGGTGGGGGAGATGATGTGTTCCCAGCGGCCGGCTTCGTCATGCGCTTCGGCCCACGAAAGACCGAGCATGTCGGTGAGAAAACGTTCGGCTAAGCGGTGGCGGCGCACAACTGTTTCAGCGAGAGCGAGTCCGTCGGGCCGCAATCGAATCGCGCCACCGTCGATCTCGACAAGGTCGGCACCTTCCATGCGGCGGATCATTTCTGAAACGGCAGGACGGGAAACTTCGAGGCGATCAGCAATGCGCGCTTGAATGACATCGACGTCGTCTTCGCGAAGTTCGAAGATCGTTTCGCAGTATTCCTCAAAGGCCGGATGCCATTCGCGTTGCTTATTCGGCGCCATGGGCAAAGTCTACGGGCGAGATTGCGTTTGCGTCATGACAAGTGGGGGACTTAGCCCCGGCCCATGATGCGAGTGACTGCGATTTCGATAACGACGCGATCGTCGCGTTGTTTTGGTTCCCGATAGCGATCGCCATAACGCTTAACTGCCATAGCGACTCGCTCGGGATCGCTGGTCACGGTCGCGGTTCCTTCAAGCGAAAGCCAGCGTCCGCCATCGACCTGACAAACGGCTGCGGGGGAACCGGGACGCTCAGCAACATTGCGGGCTTTGCGACTGCCTGCCCATGTGATGACACGGACAAGCGTTTCTTCAGGATCCCAGGTGAAGCCAACGGCAACGACATGGGGTGTGTTGTCAGCACGCATCGTCGTGAGTGACGCCAGGTGACGCTCGGTAAGAAACGTCGTGACCTCAGTTTCGAGCGCAGCGGGGTTATGTGCCATCAGTCGCTCGAAATCGCTCGGAGAACATCGAGGCGGGCGGCTCGACGAGCGGGGTAGAGGGCGGCTCCGACGCCGGCGACGATCGCGATGATCACGATGATCACAAGCTGCGTCCATGGAATGGCGAACGAAGTGATCCCTTCATCAGCCAACGCGGTCACGAGTGCCCATCCGAAAATGATTCCGATAACGAGGCCGATGAGCGTGCCCATCAGGCTGATGATTACCGACTCAAGGCGAATCGTTGAACGGACTTGTCGGCGACTCATGCCCACCGCACGCAAAAGGCCAAGTTCGCGGGTTCGTTCGTACACCGACAGCAACAGTGTGTTGACAACGCCGACGATGGCGATGATCAGCGCGAGAGCGAGGAGTACGTAAACGATCTGAAGGAACTGATTGACCTGATCGGTCTGAGCTTTTTTGTACTCATTCAGGTTCTGGAGTTTGGCGCCGGGAACGGTGTCAGTTACCGCTTTGAGTCCCGGGAGTGCTGCGTCGACTCCATCTGAAGATGTGTCATCGAGTTTGATGTAGATGGACAAAAACGTTTGCTGCGAGGGTGGCACCAACGTATTGAACTGATCGGTGGAGATGATCCAACCCGGTCCTTGGATCGGGAATTCGGTCTTGTAGATCGAACCAAGGGAGAGAGTGGTTGCCCCACCTTGGATGAAGACCAATTGAATGGGATCGCCGATCTTGAGCCGCTTCTCCTCGGCGAGTTTTTCGGGGACGGCAATCTCGCCAACTCCAAGCGAAGCGAAGGATCCCTCAACATCAGTAAATTCGATGACCTGCGAGATTGCGTCGGGATCAACAGCGAGAATGATTTTGCCCGAGTTGTTGATATTGGCGAATGTCGCGCTAATTCCGGCAGCAACGCGAACTCCCGGCACCTCGTCAAGTTCCGCTGCCATTGATTGTGGGAGTGCGGTTGAACCGAAACTTTCAGTTGTCACCACGTATTGGCCAGTGACCGATTGGTTGATCGCGTCAACGGTGGAGGCCTTCACCGACTGCGCAGTTACTGCGATGAATCCGACAAGGCCGATGCCGATCATGAGTGCCGAGGCCGTGGTTGAGGTCCGGCGCGGATTCCGCATGGCGTTTTCGCGTGCGAGCCGACCGGTGATTCGACTCGTCTTCTGAAGGGGCCAACCAAGAACGCTGGCAAACGGTGTCGCGATAACCGGGCCGATAACGGTGAGAGCGATGAAGACGAAGAACGCGCCGCCACCGATGACCTGAAGGCCTGAATCGGAATTGCCGTTGAGTCCGAACCAAAGCATGAATGCACCGAGTGCAAGAAGGATGAGTCCGAATGCGACACGGAGTTTCGATGCCCCGGTGCGATCCACAGCGACATCGCGCATTGCTGCGATCGGCGGGACTGTTGCCGCGCGGCGCGCCGGGAAGAGTGCAGAAACAAGGGTGATGATTGTTCCAACAAGCAGAGACACGACGACTGCAACTGGCGGGATGACGATGGGTGTATCGGGGCCCGAGAAGCCAATCGACTGCATCAACTTGTTGAGACCAATCGCCAACAGAACGCCGCAGCCCACACCAGCGATGGAAGCGGTAAGCCCCACGAAGAAGGCTTCGAGGACAATCGATCGCAACACTTGGCCGCGGCTCGCCCCGAGTGCACGCAATAGCGCGAGTTCGCGAGTTCTCTGCGCAACGATGATTGAGAAGGTGTTGTAGATGATGAATGAACCAACAAACAATGCAATGAGAGCAAACACCAAGAGGAATGTGCTGAAGATCCCGATGATCTTCTGGAAAGCGCTCTGACTTTCTTCAGTGAATTCCGCTCCGGTAATAGCTTCAGTTCCTGTTGGAATGACTTTGGAGATCTCGTCACTCAGTTGCGTCTGCGACTCGTTGTTCTGGCCGGCAACGGAAATCCAGTCATACATCCCAGGTTCGCCGACCAGTGTCTGGATCGTGGTGGTTGCAAACAGGGCGGCTTGTGCGCCGCCCCAAGTTTCAAGTCTTCCGAATTTCGCAATGCCTACGACATTGAATGGCTGCACGCCGTTCGTGACGGAAACGTTGACCGTGTCGCCGACCGCGTAGTTCCCGTCTTTTGCGCTCTTTGCGTCAAGAACGATGTCGCTAGCGGCAACAGGTGACGTTCCGTCGACAAGGATCCATCCGTTGAGCGCCGGCGAGGTAAGCCAGTTGAGTCCGAAGTTCGGAGGTCCCTGTGCGGTGACAAGCGGCTGGTTGTCCTTGTCGAGCACTCTGATCTGGCCGACAACTTGCCCCTCTGCTGCTTCGACTCCGGGGACGCCGACGAGGGTGGGAAGCACCGCTTCAGAGATTCGTGTCCGCTCCGGACCAAATGGGGTGTCGACTTCGTTAGTCGAACGAACGACGACATCGATCGAGGCGTAAACGTCAGCAAAGACTTTGTCGAAGCTCGCACTGACGCTCGACGTAAGCACCTGTGTTCCGGACATGAACGCGACGCCGAGCAATACCGACACAGCGGTGGCGATGAGGCGAACCTTGTGGGCCATTAGCCCACGCAACGTGACTTTCAGCACGTCAGGCTCCGAAGCGCTTCATGCGATCGATCACCGAATCTGCGGTGGGCGATTGCAGTTCGTCGACGAGAACACCGTCGACGAGGAACACGACGCGATCGGCGTAGCTCGCAGCAAGGGGATCGTGCGTGACCATGACAATTGTTTGAGCGAACTTGTCAACGGCCGTGCGCATGAATTGCAGAATCTCTGAACCGCTGCGCGAATCAAGATTACCCGTGGGTTCGTCGGCAAAAATAATGGCGGGCTGACTGGCAAGTGCACGAGCAACAGCGACGCGCTGTTGCTGACCACCGGAAAGTTCACTTGGTCGATGTGAGAG
>CAMAYJ010000096.1 GCA_945862505.1 Bifidobacterium breve
CGACATCAATCCACTGTCCTCTGGGGAGGTGCCCCAGGGTCCGCCAAAGCACGACGTCTTCACCATTCTGCGCAAATGACTCAAACATGATTCCCCCTTGGCTGCTGCACGACCGACCCCCAAACAACGCAGCTCTCGCCGGGCCCGCAATCCAATTTCGCCCAACGGCGTTGGAAACTCACTTTAAAACAAACATCCTTAGCCATAACGCTACGGTACTGGCGCACGGAATAGCAACAGAGCCTCTCGAAGAGTGCAGTCTCAGGTTCAACGCACCCAACCACTGGGCGAAGGCAACGGAAGATCGAGATAAGTGACGATGCCTGGCTTGGCCTCGCACACCGACGCAACGGCATCTACGGCCGGCAGCGATGTCATAACCATTCCCAGCACCATGTAGTCGCTAAACGACTTCGCTTTGAAATCTTTCGGCGGAAACACTTCGAGTTTTGTACGCACTGATGGCATGCCATCGATTTCGACGATGTAGCCGTGTTCGATCTTCCAGTCCGGTTCAAGCGTTCGACCCTTACGCCAACGCACGTCACACGACACCACTTTGCGTTCGCCGATCCAGCCTTGCCAACTGGCGGAAACTCCTGCGACACAACCAGCGTCAATTGACCAAGAACCAAGATCAAGTGCTTCAGTCGTGATGGCGTACTCAGTCTCGCAACGGACCTCGTCGAACTCGATGCCGAGCGCCTGACCCATCAGATGGACCGCATCACCGAAGACTGCAGTCCCCTGTTTGGTCATTGCCGACAACTTCGGGTCGTCGGGAAGTAACCCGTAGCCAACGGATTTTTCGGTATCCCCCGAGTCATAGCCAGTGGAATCAACCGATTCGAGCATCCGGATTGAATCGATTCGATCGCAGACTCCGGCAGAGACGATGCCAAGCAAATTGGCCATACCGGGGTTCATGCCCGAACCAAAGATTGAACTCTTCCCCCGTTCACACGCATCGAGAATGCGCAGGCGATCAGCACCTAATGCGTGACCAGTAATGAAACCGGCTGTCGCTGTGATGTTGATCCCGCTCTCGAGGATGCGAACCATGTGGTCAACATCGGTCCACTTGGGGTTGTAGATCACACAGTCGGGTTTCAAATTCAGAAGAACGTCGATGTCGTTTGTAGCGAGAATCCCGATGGGATCGATCCCGCACAGCTCGCCTACATCGCGACCCACCTTTTCGGGTCCCCACGCATAGCAGCCCACGATCTCGAGTTCAGGATTCGCAACAGCGGCGATCACTGAACGTTGACCAACATTGCCAGTCGTCCACTGCACGACTCGATACACCTTCGCTGACATCAGTCCCCCACTTCAGAATCGACCACACCATCTCGCTTGGAAACGAGAGTAGATCGCGACGGAACTCAGCGCGTCGAAATCACAAGAGTTCCGCCAACACGGTCTGGCCATCCGCGATGAAGTTCTCCGCCAATTCCGGTTCCATAAACAAGTGCTACCGCTCCAACCGCAAATGGTCTGACTGGTAGTGCAAGCACCGACCATGGCAGCAACGCACGAAGACCGCATTGCGTCGCAGTCGGACGGCCACCGTCGACGTACCGGACAACTCGCAAGCCAAAAAGCAATTTCCCGATTGTTCGTTGTATCAGCAGAACGAAAAGGAATTCATAGATAACGGCGAAGGCCAGTGCAGCCGGAAGCAACCAACTCGGAACATCGAATTCGAGTTGCCCATTGATGGATTTTGCGGTGATGGCAATCACGATCAAGACAGGAAGCGCAACAACTGAAAGATCGAGCGCACGAGCTCCAAATCGAGGCCCCGGCGCTGCGAGACTAAAGGGACCGGTCTTGGGGAAGTCTTTGGCCGTCGGGACTCGGCGGGGTGCTCCCATTGGGTCTGTCTGTTCACTCGGCTGCATCGGTTAACGCCTCGGCCATCGATGGATGCACAAATAGTGACTCGTGTAAGTCGGTGACATGCAATCCGGCGCTAACCGCAAGCGCAACAACTGAGATCAGCTCAGCAGCATGTCGACCAACGATCGCTCCACCGAGAACGACGCCAGTTGCTGGATCGGAAATGATCTTCACGAACCCGCGTGCATCATCTTCGATAAGTGCCTTGGCGTTCGCCGAAAATGGAACTTTCGTAACCCGAATCTTGCGCCCCATAGCGAACGCATCGGCTTCCGCCAACCCAACATCGGCAATCTCGGGCTCAGTAAAGATCGCGCTTGCGGCTTTCTCGTAATCGATATGGCGATGGGGGCCTGAATGGAGACCCATGGCGTGTTCAGCGATCTTGCGACCCTGCAGCGAGGCCACTGAGGACAGCGGGAGTTTCCCGGAAATATCCCCAGCTGCGTACACGTGCGGAACGGAACTCTGGCAGTTGTGATCGATCTTCACATAGCCATCAATCAATTCGACGCCTACATCGCTCAATCCGAGATTGTCCGTATTTGGGATCGAGCCAATCGCCAACAACGCGTGCGAACCGGTCACGACGCGACCATCGGTGCACTCAATGGTCACACCATCTGCCGTTGCAACTCCGCTACATGCTTTTGCGCCCTTCAATAACGTCACGCCACGCGCCAAGAAGTCGGCCTCGAGCGCAGCCGCAACCTCGGGATCTTTCAGCGGCAGAACTTGTTGACGACTCACGATGAGCGTGACTTCGCTCCCAAACGACTTGAACATATGAACGAACTCGACTCCAGTAACTCCAGAACCGATCACGACAAGATGTTCGGGCAATGTTCGCGGCGGGTAGGCATCGCGAGTCGTCAGGATGCGCTCGCCATCTACTTGCGCCCAGTCCGGAATGCGAGGACGACTTCCCGTGGCCAGCAACACCACATCAGCCTCAAGTTCAATCCGCCCGGCCTCAGTTTCGGCGACGACCTGGTTTGGACCCACCATGCGTCCCGTGCCAAGCAGGAGCTTGACCCCTTGGCTTTCGAGAAGCGTCGTGGTCGAACGCTCAAGACGTTCACCAATCGACGCAATCCGGCCACGGAGCGCGTCGAAGTCGAGCGTTGCCGACACATCGGTGAGACCCATGCGTTGGGCATCGTTGATGCTTCCAAGCGCGCTGCCCGTGGCGATCATGGCTTTCGATGGCACGCAATCGCGGAGATGCGCTGCTCCGCCAATGAGATCTCGCTCGATCATCGTGACCTTTGCGCCAAATCGAGCCGCATAGGTCGCCGCAGTGTTACCCGCCGGGCCACCACCGATGATTACGAAATGTTTTGTCATTGCTCCTCACGCTACCGGGGTCTATGAGTCGCAAAGTCGCTTGCGTGACGTTCTCGATCGAAGTTCACACCGGATTCATCAAGTTTCAGTGCGAAGCACGAGCAATCGGCTTCATCCGGTGGTCAGAACTAAACAACTGTCGGGTAAGCCCTAAACCCATCACGGTGACGCTGGTCGCAACCGAACCCAAAATTAAATACATGATCGCGAGCTGGACCGTCACTGCATCGACCGCATCGACTCCGGCAAGAACAAGGCCCGTCATGGCCCCGGGGAGAAAGACAAGGCCCACAGCTTTCGTTGACTCGATTTGAGGTATGAGAGCAGTGCGCAAAGCGGAACGCACATAGGGCCGAGACGCATCCGACGAGGACAACCCAAGAGCAAGTCGAGCTTCGACTTCGTCGCATTTGTCGGAAAACTCGCCAACGATGCGTCGACCAACTAACACACAAGAAGTCATCGAATTTCCGATCATCATTCCAGCGAGCGGAACGATTGTGCGTCCTTGCATTGGAAAAATGTGAAAGCCGAAAATTACCGACAAGCTCACAACAACAACTGTAAGCATGGAGATTGTCCCGAGAAGAAAAATCCCGGGGATTTCTTTCGCTCTGCTTCGTATTGTGAATCCAGCGAAAATAATCATCACCACAACCCACAACCATGCCCACCAGACCGAAGCTTTTGAATCAAGAACGAGGCGAAGCGCAAAGCCAACAAGTAGAAGCTGCACTGCTGCTCTGGCCGAAGACCAGAGCATCGAACGAGTCAGTTGCAGTTGCTGCCAAAGTGAGAGCCCGACGGCAATCGCTACGAGCAAGAGTGACGCGGTGACGCCCATCCAACCGATCTGCGTGTCGTTCATCGGTCCCCCTCAGCGCCCTGCTTCAAGTACGCAAGTGTTTCCTCCGGAGTCGCGTTCCGCCCTTCAATCAGAACTTCGATCCGATCAGCAATGCGCTGAACCTGAGAGAGGTCGTGACTGACCCACACCACACCAATTCCCTCGTTGGCCAATTCCCGCGCCAAGTCTTCGATGCCGATGCGATTCTCGGGATCGAGTGATGAGGTTGGTTCATCCATCAAGATCACTTCCGGCTTCGTGAGCAGCGTTCTTGCGACGCACATGCGCTGGGCCTCGCCTCC
>CAMAYJ010000097.1 GCA_945862505.1 Bifidobacterium breve
CAGGACCTGTCGAGGATCCTGATGCACCTCCGGGAGAACGGTTTGTCGTTGATGTCGCCGAGGTGGTTGTCGTTCACCTCAATGACGATGCAACAAAACTCGTGGTCGAATGGTGGACACCCGATGGAGGTCGCCAGTTTGTTGAACGCGCCTGAGAGCGGCGTGTCTGACTATGGCCATCTACTTTCCGAATGCCGAACTGATCTAGGTTCCAATAAGTGAATTGCCGCAGCCTTTGAGGATCCGACGGTCGAACGCCCCGTGTGCGGGTCAGCAAGGGAAAGCACTGAATGTTGAAGAAGACGGTGATGGTGGTTCTTGCAGTAGTGGCGATTGGAACCTTCGCAGGATGCGGTTCGTCAGATTCGTCGGAGAAGATGAGGCTTAATCAGGCCGAGGCCACTGAGCTCGGCACCCAACTCATCAACGGGTACTGGAACACACTCTCTTGCGACGGCAGCAACTCGATCGCATACGAGAGTCTCCTCGACCCCGCGTTCTAGTCCGTCACCGCGACCGGTCCCAAAGACAAGCCCACGATCCTCGCCTTGCTCACATCGGTCTGCTACTCATCGTCCGAGGTCAAGGACATCATCGTGACATCGGCACCTGACACTCTGATCGTGGCGTACAAGGCTCGCGGCACGGTTAATGGTGTTCAGGGTCCCTTCCAGCAATTAGTCAACGTGTTCGTGAAGAACGGCAATGACTGGGACGGTGTCCTCTCGGCGAACGCCGGCAACGCCCCGTCCTTACGAGCAACGATCACCGATTGCCCGCGGTAACGACTGCCCTAGGGTCGGGCTAGTGATCACGCTCCTACAACCAACCTCGTTTGATGTTGAGTGCTACGTGGCTGCGCGAACGGATGTGGAGCCGACGGCGAGACCCGCTCCCGTGCCGCCTGCTGGATTTCGAGTGGAGCGATTCACGAGGGTGATCGGCACCGATCGCGCCGATTTCCGACTGGCGTCTGAAGGCTTGGAGTCGTGGGCCGCGCACCGGGGATCTGGAGTCGATGTGTTTCCGGCCGAAGCGGAACTCGTCGCCGGATCGACCGTTGGAATCCGGACTCGCCAACTTGGTCTGTGGGTAGTGGCCGCATGCCGGGTCGAGTCGGTCATTGATGAATCGAATCGCCGGGGGTTTGTGTACTCGACGCTGCCGAACCATCCAGAGTGCGGCTACGAGTCGTTCGTCGTTCGGTTCGACTCAAGCGAAGTCATTTTCGAGATCGAAGCAGTGTCCAAGCCCGGGGTGGCGCTGGTGAGAGTCGCAACTCCACTGACGAGGAAACTGCAGCGACGTGCGTCCGAGGCATACCTCGACGCGTTGCATCGATATGTGCTGGCGAGGCGTTGACGTCGCTGCCGACCTCGTTCCGCAGGAGAATGATCAACTGGTTCGCTCGAAGGCGCTCCATCTCGTTCCGGTAGACGAATGTGTACCGTTACGACTTGGAGTCCTAAGTCCCGCGTGATCGGGCTATTCGACTCTGGCCCTTAAGTGGCCGCTCGTTGAATCGTACGCAGGACGGGTTGCGACTGGGCTTTCTCTGACTAGAATTCTGGTCATGTCAGAAGTTCTTCCCCTCGCCGAAGTCAAAGCCAAGTTCTCGGAAATGGTTGATCGAGTGGAACAACAGCACGAACGGATCACGGTCACGCGCAATGGGCGGCCAGCAGCGGTATTGATGAGTGCCGAGGAACTCGACGCGCTCGAGGACACGCTTGAACTCCTGTCAGATCCGACAGCGATGGCCGAAATTGAACACGCTCGACTTGAAGTCAGGGCTGGCCGGAGCGTCTCTGCCGATGAGTTGCGCGCCAAGTATCTGAGCGAGTGACCGACGAAGGTTGGAATCTGCGCATTGCCGCGTCGGCTGAACGACAACTTGCGCGACTCCCTGAACGAATCGCTGCAGCCGTCGTCGAGTTTCTACTGGGACCTTTGTGCGAGAACCCTCACCAGGTCGGGCATCAGTTGCAGCGTGAACTAGCGGGGCTTTGGTCGGCTCGACGTGGCGCCTACCGAGTCATCTACGAAATTAATGACGAAGATCGGACTGTCTCCGTGCTTCGTATCGAACATCGATCCGATGTCTACCGACCTCGTTAACAAGACCGCAACGCACCACAAGCGGTTCGTCAACCTAGCGACGCTCGAGTACCAACACGGGAATGACGCGAGTGGTTGCCGCTTCGTACTCTGCAAACACAGGGCTCGCCGTCTTCTGACGATCAAACAGTTCGTCGCGTTCAGCACCGGTTGCTTCACGAGCATGCACGGGCACGATGTCGGCACCGAGTTCGATCTGCGTATCGGGGTTAGCAATGAGGTTGTGATACCAGTCGGGGTTGGTTGGCTGACCACCCTTTGAAGCGAAGATGACGACGTCGTCACCATTTGCGAGATACACGAGAGGTGCATGGCGAACTATGCCGCTCTTGGCGCCAGTGTGATGAACGATCGTCATCGGCCGGCCTTCGAAGTGTCCGCCAATCTTGCCGGCATTGGCACGGAACTCGTCCATGATCTGCTGGTTGAAATCGTTCAGTGCGTCAGTCATGGTGCGAACGGTATCGGTTTCTTTCGATCGACAAGATGCACGATCAAAAGATTTCTGTGGACATCGACGGCATACTTCTCGCTATGACTGCCGACCTTGACGACGCCCGGTACATCGCCTTCGTTTCGTTTCGAAAGGATGGAACGCCGGTTCCAACTGCAGTTTGGGTAGTTCCATTTGAAGACGGATACGCCTTCACGACGGACCCCGATTCGTGGAAGATCAAGCGCATCCTGAAAAACCCGGCTGTGACGATTCAGGCGAGCAACGTTCGGGGTCGGCCAAAGCGGGGTTCGGTGGCGTTTGCTGGAACGGCCGAAGTCTTGGATCCTGACGCGGTGGCGAGGGTGCGCGAGGCGGTTCGGGCGAAGTACCGGATCATGTATCGAGTCCTCATTGAGCGGAGCGACAAGAAGGCGGCAAAGAAACACGGCTCTGCCACGGCCGGCACTGCAGCAATCAAGGTGGTGCTCCAGGGCTGATTCGCCCTTGTGGGAGACGACCAGAATCATGTGGCCACGTCCCGTGGATTGATGTCAGCGTGGGTCGCATACTGTTGTCCACTACGCAGCCGGGCCAGTGAGCCCCAGTCACCACCGAGGAACATCTGCCATGTCACTGAGCATTGAAGAGACCCGTCAGAAGTACGCCGAAGAGCGCGAGAAGCGACTCCGGTCCGATGGCACCGCTCAGTACTCAGCGCTTGCTGGCATGTACGAAGAATTCAACCGAGATCCTTATGTCGAACCCGGCTTCACTCGCGATCCAGAAATCGCTGATGTTGACGCAGTGATCGTCGGCGGTGGATTCGGCGGCATGCTTGAAGCTGCGAATCTTCGCAAGCTCGGCGTCGACAACTTCCGCATCATCGAAAAGGGTGGCGACTTCGGCGGAACTTGGTACTGGAATCGTTACCCGGGCGCGATGTGTGACGTTGAGTCTTACGTGTACTTGCCAATGCTCGAAGAAACCGGCTTCATGCCGACCAACCGTTACGCGCTTGCGCCTGAGATTTTTGCGTACTGTCAGGAACTTGGTCGCCGCTTCAACATGTACGAGAACGCGCTTTTCCAAACTGAAATCAAGGACATGGTTTGGAATGAAAAGACCGAGCGCTGGACCGTCACCACAACGCGTGACGATGTTCTTTCAACAAAATTCATCGTTGTTGCCGGCGGCGTTCTGCACAAAGCAAAGCTCCCCGGTATTCCTGGAATCGAGAACTACAAGGGAAAGTCGTTCCACACGAGTCGCTGGGATTACGAGTTCACCGGCGGCAGCCCGTCAGAGTTCATGGACAAACTCAAGGGCAAGCGCGTCGGCATCATCGGAACAGGCGCAACTGCAGTGCAGGTTGTTCCCCGACTTGCTGAAGCAGCCGAGGAACTCTTTGTGTTCCAGCGCACGCCAGCATTCGTTGGATATCGCGGACAGGCACCGACCGACGAGAATTGGTTCAAGAGCTTGAAGCCAGGTTGGCAAGGCGAGCGCATCAAGAACTTCACTCGAGCAGTGTGCGGCCAGCAGCCTGAAGAGAACATGGTTGGCGACGAGTGGACCAACGTGATGTGGACTGACACCACGAAGTACACCGAAGACCCTGCCGAAGCTGCAGAGCTTGAACGAATCGACTTCGAAATCATGGAAGCCGTTCGTGCGCGAATCGGTGAATCAGTTGACGATCCGGAAACTGCAGAAAAGCTCAAGCCTTGGTATGGCGTTCGTTGCAAGCGTCCGTGCTTCCACGACGAGTACCTGCCCGCGTTTAACCGGCCAAATGTGCATCTCATCGACAC
>CAMAYJ010000098.1 GCA_945862505.1 Bifidobacterium breve
ACTTCGATCTTCACCTTGGGCACAAGATCAACGGTGTATTCGGCGCCGCGATAGGTCTCGGTGTGGCCACCTTGGCGGCCAAAACCCTTCACCTCGTCGACTGTCATGCCTTGCACGCCAATCGCCTTCAACGCGTCCTTCACCTCCTCGACCTTGTGCGGTTTAATGACCGCAGTGACCAGGTTGACCATTTCTCCTCCTTCGTCGGAGCCGGAGCTCAGTAGGGACATCGAGTCTGGAAGGCGACGCCGATGTCGCTCCCACGTCAGAAGCCATTCGGGCTCCTGACTCATCCATGACAGTACGGAGACGCGATTTCACCGAGGTGTTCGCACTGTTACGCGAATCCGCCAGTTATCTGACAGAAATCTGACAAGAGCGCCGGGAGCCGCCGCCCTCGATTCCGCCGCTCTCGGGTCAGTCCGACTCAGATTCAGCGCGAAATTGAATCGTAAAGACGGCGCCACCGCCCGGCGCATTGGCGCCGGTCACTTTGCCGCTATGGGCGCGCACAATCTGATCAACAATCGCGAGTCCAAGCCCTGATCCTGGTTTCGACCGTGCATCTGCCGATCGATAGAAGCGATCAAAAATATGTTCTTGATCCTCCGGAGCGATGCCTGGCCCGTGATCCTTCACTTGAACGAAACCAAGTCGAACGATGACCTCAACTGGACTTGGAGCTTCACTAAATTTTGCCGCGTTATCAACCAAGTTGCCGATGGCTCGTGTGAGTTCACGCGGTCGGCCAAACATTGGGGCTGACTCTGCATCTACTTCAACAACTCGACCGGTGCGGCGCCTTGTGCGATCAGCAACTCGTTCCACGATTTGATCGAGTGAAACCTGCTCTTCGGGTTCATCATCCCAAGTATCGGTTGCAAGTTGGACGAGTTCATCGACAAGTGCCCCCAACTCTTTCGTTTCCGATTGAAGATCAATAATGATTGCGTCTCGAGTTTCACTAGAAAGGTCTGGATAGCGCTGAAGCGTTTCAACGTTCATTCGAAGACTGGTCAGAGGCGTTCGAAGTTCATGACCAGCATCCTGCACGAGTTGCTGTTGTTGATCACGCGATTGCCTAAGTGCGGACAACATCAGCGCAAATGACCGAGCCAAGCGTCCGGGCTCATCTTTTCCGGCAGCGGGTACCTCAACATCCAACCGGCCAGTTGTGGCAACCGCTTCAGCCGCATTCGTGAGTTGCACCAGTGGCTTGGTCGAACGACGAGCAATCAACCACCCGATTAGCGCACTCACGGCACTTGCCGCGACGACAACAAGGAAAAGCCAGATTTTCAGGGAGGAAAGCACCCGATTGGTTTCTCCATAGTCACGAGCAACCTGAACTGCGCCTCCCTGGGCAATTCCAACCGTCTTTACCCTCCACGTCGCTCCATCGCTCGTCACTGTCCGGGTTTGTGTTCCGCGACCTGCCGCAGCAATCACACGATCTTGAGCGTTGATCGGTAAATCAATTACGCCGATCGTTGCGACTGAATCGCCAGATCGGTCGAGACATTGAAAAGCAACGCCCTCAACGGAACCATCGTCATCACCACGACGCACACTTGGTAACTGACGACGATTGGCTGCACCGGAACATGTCATCGCAGCTTGCCGCCCATCAGGGTCTTGGAAACGCTGCGCGTAGGTATCAAGGTACCGATCAACCTCAGTACGTACTCGTTGATCGGTAACGACATAGGTGGTTGAAGCCACGATGATCGCGGTAACGGCAGTCAGCACCGCCATCGCAATCGCAATTTTTCCGCGAAGAGTCATGACGATCGGAGTGTGTAACCGACGCCACGAACAGTCTGGATAATTCGCGATTCATTGCCTTCTTCGGTCTTACGTCGCAAGTAGCCGATGTAGACCGCAAGAGCTTTTGAGTCGGGACCAAAGTCGTAGCCCCAGATTTCGTCGTAGATCATGGAGTGCGAAAGAACGACCCCGGTGTTTCGAGCTAAAAGCTCGAGAAGATCGAACTCCGTCTTTGTGAGTTCCATCTCTCGGTCACCTCGCCACGCACGACGCGCCGCCTCATCGATAACGAGATCGTCGACCGTGATCTGCGCTGGAGCATCCGCTTCATCAAAGGTGCTCCGTCGGAGCAACGAGCGAACTCGAGCGAGCAACTCATCAAGCGAGAACGGCTTTGGCAGATAATCGTCTGCTCCGGCGTCAAGACCCGATACCCGGTCAGATATTTCAGTGCGGGCAGTCAAGACCAGGATCGGCAATCGTGAGCCAGCCGATCGCAGCCGACGACAAACCGTCAGTCCGTCCATATTCGGCATACCGAGATCGAGGAGGAGGAGATCCACGTCGGAACCACTTGCTACTTCGAGAGCGCTAACCCCATCGTTGACAGCCGTTACCGAGTAGCCCTCGAGCTCCAACGCTCGTTTTACCGATTCGCGAACGGCCCGGTCGTCTTCTGCAATTACGAGGTGCGCACCCATGTCGCTGTTCTAGTCGCCGCGGGTGAGTCACAGGTAAGTAAATGCCTCCGCTATCTCATCAGATCCTTACCTCTCCCCGGCAGTATTTGGAGATGTCAACCTTTCCCTCTCACCGCCAGCATCTCGCCGGATCCGGTCCCACAGCGACTGATCCTGCGCCTATGGTCAGGGAAATGAACTCCCCCAAGTCCCCCCGACGCTCACCGCGCTGGATCGCCGCTGGCGTCTTCGCTCTCACCCTGACTCTTGTCCCCGCACTCGTTGCGTGTGGGTCCTCGTCGAAGGAGTCGAGCGACTCCGCGACAAGTTCATCCATTCCTGACGCTCGCACAAAGTCACTGGACAAGGTGAAGGTCAGTGGGGATTTCGGAAGCAAACCAACTGTCGAGTTTGCTACTGCGTACGTAGGCGATTCAGAAGAACACATCGTGCTCATCCCTGGTACCGGCGCTGAGATTAAGGCCGGCCAGCGAGTTACTGCTGACTATGTCGCCACTAGCGGCAACGACGGCAGTGAACTCGACACCACCTACGGCAAGACCCCACAAAACATCGTCCTCGATCAGAAGTCATTGCTCACTCCCGTTTACGACGCAATGATCGGACAGAAGGTCGGAGCACGCATTCTTGTTTCTGCCGACCTCACCGCGGATCAAGGAACCTGGATCATCTTTGTCTTCGACATCATCGGCGCACAGGACGTTCCTGCATCAGCAACTGGCACACCAGTCACACCGCCGGCAGGGCTACCTGTCATAACAATCGTCGACGGTGTTCCCACGATCACTCCGCCCACAGGCGATGCACCGACCGGCCTCGTCACGCAGGTGCTCATCAAGGGCGACGGACCAGCTATTACTGCAGGCCAAACCGTGCTTATGCAGTACACCGGAATGATCTGGGCCAGTGGCAAAGTCTTCGATAGCTCCTGGGGTTCAGGTGCAGTCGACTTCCCCGTCGGCGCCGGTCAAGTCATCCCCGGATTCGACGAAGGGCTTGTCGGTCAAACAATCGGCTCGCGGATCCTCCTGATCATCCCGCCCGACAAGGGTTACGGAACCGATGGCAATACCCAAGCGGGCATTGCTGGAACCGACACGCTGATCTTCGTCGTCGACTTGTTGTTGGCGAGCTAAGCGCAACCGGTCACAGTCCGGGATAACCCTTCATCATTGATGCCATCAGCGGCGACTCGGGACCTTCCGTCGGTTTCGTAGGCACCTTCGTGATCTCTTCGGCGTGTTCCGCGATGAGTTCAGGAGTGAGTTCACGATCGGTGAAACCTTCGTTCACCGAGAATGCAACGCGCGCCACATGACCGGCACCGACTGCGAAACATTCGCCGCTTACATCGCATGTCTCATGCGCTAACCAAACGACAAGCGGCGCGACGTGGCGCGGATGCAACCACTCGGCCAGTTGATCGCTCCACGGAATCGGGCCGAACCCAGTGCCCAATCGTGTCTTTGCATACGGAGCGATGACATTGACGTTGATTCCTGCAGCTTCGCCTTCCTTTGCCATCGCGATTGTGAGTCCGATGACTCCCGCTTTCGCCATCGAATACACCGAACTGTTTTGAAAACCGCCGTAGCCAGCACCGGAAGAAACATTGATGATCCGGCCACCACCGTTTTGCTCCATGACTCGCCACGCGGCGCGTCCAACATTGAGCGTTCCCATCAATTGCGTAGAAATCACCGTTGCGATGTGCTCATCAGGAAAGTCAGCAAACGGCTGCATCCGAACCTG
>CAMAYJ010000099.1 GCA_945862505.1 Bifidobacterium breve
GACGGTTTGCTGGGCGCGCTGCAAGAAGTGTGTCGCGAATTCGGCATTCTTTGGATCACCGATGAAGTGCAAACCGGTTGGGGTCGCACCGGCGAAAACTTCTGGGGTTATCAAGCTCATGGTCTTGAACCAGACATCCTCACGTTCGCGAAAGGTCTTGGAAATGGTTTGGCGATGGCTGGCGTTGTCGCCAGCGCCTCGTTCATGGACAGTGTGAACGCCAATTCGATCTCCACCTTCGGTGGCAACCCGCTTGTGTGTGCGGGTGCGCTGGCAAACCTTGAATACCTGCTGGCCAGTGATTTGCAGGCAAATTCGCTGCGCCAGGGTGAAGCGATGCAGGCTTCCCTTCGCCCGTTGGTTGACGAGTTGTCCATTGTTGGTGACGTGCGGGGCAAAGGTCTGATGGTTGGCATCGAACTGGTGGGTGCCGATGGGCGGGAACCGAATGTTGTGGCGGCCGGAGCCGTGCTTGAAACCTGTCGTGAGAATGGTCTGCTTATTGGCAAGGGCGGTTTGTATGGCAACTGTTTGCGAGTTGCTCCGCCGCTCACGCTGACCGCCGAGGAATGTGCCGAAGGCACGGCGATTCTCATTGATGCACTTCGCTCTGTTAACAGTCGCTAACCGAGCAGAACGAACTCAATCCTCGTAGAGTTGAGGCATGGATTACTCCGTCTTCGCCTACTCCGCTCTGGCAATTGCCTTCGTCATGTTCACCACATGGTTGGTGAGCCTTCCTCTGCGCAACGCATCAATTGTCGACCCCATGTGGTCACTCGGTTTCGTTGTCGTGGGTTGGGTGTCGTTCGCCGCAATGCATCAACACGTCGACGCAATTCGTACCGGCTTTCTTCTCGCGTTCGTCACCATCTGGGGCCTTCGCCTTTCGTTGCATCTCTTCATTCGAAACGTTGGTCACGGCGAGGACTACCGCTACAAGGCCATGCGCAAGAAGCACGGCGCCAAGTTTTGGCTCGTGAGCCTTGGCACGGTGTATCTGTTTCAGGGAATCCTCATGTGGACCGTCTCGCTTCCGTTGCAGTTCGGCATCGGCACGTCAACGAAGACCTCTTGGTGGGTGCTGCCCCTTGTACTTGGCGCCATCGTGTGGCTCATTGGATTCGCATTCGAATCAATCGGCGACGCGCAGCTGAAAGCGTTCAAGGCCGATCCGGCGTCGGCGGGTCAGGTCATGGATCGCGGTTTGTGGCGCTACACCCGGCATCCCAATTACTTCGGTGATGCCAGTGTTTGGTGCGGAATCTTCCTCGTGTCGCTGGGTGCCGGAGGTTGGGCCTGGCTCGGCGTCATTGGCCCTGTAGTGATGACGACGCTCTTGCGCCGAGTATCAGGCGTGACCCTTCTCGAGAAGTCACTGGTGAAGCGTCGCCCCGGATACGAGGATTATGTGCGCCGCACGAGCCCATTCCTTCCGCGCCCGCCGCGAAACTGACGAATTCGTGACTCAGCGAGACCGGGATCACCACTAGCCTCATTGTTCAATCGCCGGTAGGGGAGTGATGATTTGTGAGCAAGGTGCGTCGCTACGAGGTCACTGCTGCTGGTGACTTCGCTTCGGTGCTCGCTGTGCTCACCGACCATGTGGGCCTGCAGCTGGTATCGCTCGAGGAAGTTGAGCGCAGTTGGCTCGATACCGCCGCGGGAACCCTTGCTCAGACAGACACCACCCTTGAGTTCCGCACTCCAAAGGGAGAGGGGACCGCTTCATTGACCTGGGCCACCGATGGCCGGATTCTGGTGCATGACAGCTGCGTCGCGGCCTCAGTGCCCGTTCAAGTCGGTGACCTTCCTGAGTCTGCGGCCTTCGCCCGGCTGGCACGATTGATTGACGGTGAATCACTCGTGCTCGGTCCAACGGTGAACTCGCAGATCGCCGTACTTGCGTGTCTGGATGATGAGGACAAGACCACCGCACGTTTCGTTTTTGATCGCTCAGAAACGCTCGAAGGCATCGCGTTGCCGATGTTGCTCGAAATTATTCCGTTGCGTGGATACGACTCTGAAGCCGCAGCAATCGAGAAACTCGTACGCCGCAGTGTTGCCCTTTCTGAATCGGCGACACCGATGAAAGCGCTAGTCAAAAATGCGACAGGAACACGAGCAAATTCGTCAGGGCTCTCGTCGGAAATGTCGGCGGCAAGCGCATGGCGCGTTGTGTTGCAACAACTCACGAAGTCGATCACCGATTCGTTCTCTGGTGTCCTGAGCGGCAACGACCCCGAAGACCTTCATGCGTTTCGTGTGGCAGTCCGCCGGATTCGCACGCTTTTGCAAGACGGAGGAGACGTTATTGATCCCGAGTCGCGCGATCGTTTCCGCCACGAATATCGGTGGCTCGGCGATGTCACCACACCAACTCGTGATGCCGATGTTCACCTCCTCGAGTTTCCTGAACTTGTGGCCTCGTTGCCGCAGTCGTGGCGTGATGATCTCGCCCCGTTCAACGAAGTTCTGATTCGTCACCGCAACGAGTGTCAGGCGTCGATGGTGACCGAGCTTCGTTCCATTCGCCGGGCTGAGTTTGGTAGCGCCTGGATCGAATTTCTTTCCGACGAAGACGCGTGGACTGGTTGCGGAGAACTTTCGGATGAGCCCGTGCTGCGAGTGGTGATTCGTCGGGTCGAGAAGGCCCATCGTGAATTGGTAAAGAACGGCGGCAAGATCACCAAGAAGTCTCCGGCGATCTCCCTTCATGAATTACGTAAGGAAGGAAAGCGCCTTCGCTATCTTCTTGAATGCTTTGGCCCGCGCTTTGATCAGGAAGCGCTCGCCACGATTTTGCGCCCACTGCGAGATTTGCAAGATGTACTCGGTGAGTTTCAAGACACTGAAGTGCAAGGGGAAGCCTTGTTTGAACTTGCTGGTGAACTAGCGACGACAGATGACCATCCAGCGTTGGTAGCAATCGGTGGCGTGGTGGAACAACTTGGAGTGCGTGGATCAACCGCACGAAATGAATTCTCGAAAGTCTTTGGTCGCTTTGATGATCGCAAAGTGCAACGAGCAATGAATCGACTTGAAGTCACAAAGTCCTCTGGGAAGAAGAAGCGATGAAAGTTCTCGCCACGTACAACATCAAGGGTGGTGTGGGAAAGACCGCAACCGCGGTGAACCTTGCGCACGTCGCAGCGGCAGAAGGGAATCGAGTCCTTGTCTGGGACCTTGATCCTCAGGGTGCCGCCACGTTCTATTTCCGGGTGAAGCCGAAGGTAAAGGGTGGCGGAAAAGCCATCGTTCGCGGTTCTATCGAACTCGGCGATGCCATTAAGGCCACCGATTTCGACAACCTCGATCTGGTTCCCGCGGACTTCTCGTATCGCCACCTCGACCTGTGGCTCGATGATGCCAAGAAGCCGCTCGCTCGAATTCGTCGCGCACTGCTCCAGGTATCTCACGAGTACGACTACATCTTTCTTGATTGTCCGCCCAGCATCTCGCTCACATCAGAGAGCGTGTTCCGAGCCGCCGACGCGTTGCTGGTACCCACCATCCCCACCACGCTTTCGTTGCGCACCTATGAGCAACTCGATCGCTTTGTCGAAGAGAATCCAGACATGGTGCGCGAACTCAAAATTCTTGGTTTCTTTTCGATGGTCGATCGCCACAAACGTCTGCACCGTCGATTCATGACCGAACTGCGCACCGCGCATCCGGAAATGCTCGAGGGAACCATCCCGAATTCGACCGATATCGAGCGCATGGGCGTTCATCGCGAGCCAATCGGATCTTACGGAAAGGGCAGTCGCGCTGCTCGTTCGTATGAGTCACTTTGGTCCGAAATTCAGACTCGTCTCTGAGGCGTCTTACCAAGATGGCTGACGGAAGGTTTGCTCCAAGTCCAACGGCGCCGTTGCATCTCGGCAATCTTCGGACAGCCTTCATCGCGTGGCTCGCGGCTCGTTCAGCTGGCTCGCAATTCTTTTATCGAAGTGACGACATGGATCAGGTTGCATGTCGGTCGGAACATGAAGTTTCAGCGCTTCGCGATTTGCACGCGCTTGGGCTTGATCACGATGGTGAGGTTGTTCGCCAGTCGGAGCGCGCTGAGTTGTATCGGGACGCAATCGATCGTTTGATTGCTGATGACTTGACCTATCCGTGTTACTGCACTCGCCGTGAAGTGTTAGCCGAGGC
>CAMAYJ010000100.1 GCA_945862505.1 Bifidobacterium breve
TGCTCCGAAGTCATTTCGAAGGATCTGACGAAACCTCGGATTAGACGAAGTCTCGATGACGAAGCCAGTTGATCGATAGCCAGCCCCAGATCGGAGGCAGGTAAGCGGTAAACATTCTTGCAGTGAACGTCGCCGCAATCGCCTGTTGATCGGGAATCCCAGCAGCGGTGAATCCGCCGATCAGTCCTGCTTCGATGACGCCTATTCCTCCAGGGACCGGAGCCAGACCGCCAATGATCGAAGCAAAGGTATTGATCACGATGAGTTGCGTGAGACCGAGCGATTCACCGTACACATGTAACGCGGCCCAGAGCACGAGCGCGTAGAACACCTGCGCGATTGCATTGCCAGCGAGCATCTGCAGTCCCTTGCGGGGATTCTTCATAACTGCTGCAAGGTTTGATCGAGCTGCTCGGATCTGCGGTATGAGGAAATGGCTAATCCGATGTCGAAGCTTAGGAATCGTAAAGACGAATGCAACGAGAAGCGCCAGAAGAAGTGCAGCGAGAAGAATCTTCCCTGAGAGTCCACTGGCTCCGCCGGACCCGCCCTTGGCAAAAGAAAATGAGCTCGCCCCAAAGATGAGGGCGAAGAGAAGAAACACAACTTCGGTGAACCCGGAGGCCACGGAGTTCAGCAGGCTTGAGGTCACGGCCACCGCCGATTTAAGACCTTGTTTCTGGAAAAAGCGCACAAGTAGCGCAAAGGTCGTAACTCCGCCGCCTGCAAGTCCGGTGAACTTTGTCCCGATCTCAAGCATAAGAACTGGACGCAACGGGAGCGGTTTACTGACGGAACCGAGAAGTGAGAGAGCAATGCCACCAATAGGAACCCATGCGAGAGCGAAGACGACAGGAACCCAAACCCACTCTGCATCATTAAACATCGCCGACCACTGCACGTTCGCGAACTGGCCGATCAACAAATACATGCCAAAGATTGTGAAACCGGCGATGAGAATCGAACTCGGAGCGACGCGGCGCAGTTCCTCGAGTTTGGGGGCCTCGACCTTTGTCGCAGCACTCACCGCGCTACGCAGGTCGGAGCAAGTTTTCTTTAGGCCGCTGGCGGATTTGCGATTGACCCGTGAAAGAGCAGTCGTTTGGAGATAGGGGAGGAGGGCCGCGAGTCCTTCGTTACCCAACGATCGTTGCGCTGAGGTGACTGCTTGTTGTTGATCAGCTGCGTCAGCGATTGAAGTTAAGAGCGCGACGCGATCGATGCAGAACGCATCGGTATCGGGTGTCGTATTTGCGGTGGCGAGGTCACGAATAGCCGCCCCCTCATTTGTCTTTTGAAAACTCTTGCCTGAGATACTCCCGTGGGTGATCCCTGCTGAATGGAGCATCGAAAGTTGCAACCAAGCGTCGTCTAGAAACGAATCTGTCAATTCGTTCGACGGCAATTCGTCGAGGGCAGTGCCTGCATTAGCTTGCATTACAAGAGTTGCGTCGCCGCGTGAGCCGATCGTGGCTGCGGTAATCACATGCGGTACCCGAACTCCGGCACGCTCAGCGAGTAAGAGCGCAAAAGCGCGATGTTCGATTTGTTGCTGGCGGCTGAAACTGAGGATTGGGCCCGAATCCTTGTACCAGAGGAAACGCCCCATCTTCGTGAGTAACTGTGCATCCGTGGCATCTCGACCGATGACGGCGACAAGAAGTCCTGATCCGTTCTTGTCGGTGCCCCGGTAGGCCTTTTCGCCCCATGTCTGCACATCACCAACGACGAGATCGGTCGTGTCGATTCCAATCGATGCAAGGTCATCTGCGACTTCGGTTGGGTCAGGGGCGCCATCGGGGGAACCGAGGGCAAGGTGAATGACAGCGGCAAGCGCCCATCCGAGCGCTAGAGCGCCAAAAATCCCCGCTGGGAATCCAGAGGTCTGCGCCACCGCGCTGATCGCGACCACGGTGAGCAGGATCGACATGAGGCGTCGCGAGGGACGAGTGAGTTCGGGGCCGGCGACGAAAAAAACAGTAGCGAGCACCGTGAGGCGGACGGGCGGATACTGCGGGTAGTGGGAAAGGTTTTTGGCGGCAGCATCAATGACGCCCGGAGCGTCAATCAGATGTTGAAGACCAAGAGTGACAAGCCATCCACCCACGAGAGCCAGTGAAATGCCGGTGATGAATCGAATTCGGCGCGACGAGAGTGCGATGACGTAGACCACAAGAATTGAGGCAGTGACTCCACCGCCGTTAGCAACTCGGGCTATTGCCAGTATCGGATCAGGTAGCGCTTCAACCACGTTGTGAATTGATCGTTCAAGATGTGAATAGGAAAGAGCACCGACGGTCCCAAGGGCGAAGAGGAGTACTCCGACGATCGCTCGGAAAACATCGCTGGATCGACGATGTAGGCCGTGGTCAGGGACGACGCCAAAGAGCGTGGTCCAACCAGCCTTTGTTAATGAAGCTCGATCATGCGGCCCTGCGGACATTTAGGCGATTGCAGCCTTCGCGAATGCTCGCATTTCTCGATCAACATCTGGGCCGGCTGGCGTGTACAGAATCTCCTTCACTCCAGCGTTTGACGCGTGAGTCAACTTCTCTCGAATTGTCGAAGCGTTGCCCGTCCATCCCACGCCAGCGAGAGTTTCTTCGGTTGCGAGATCGAGAACGACGAGATCTCTGCCTACGACCTCTGTGACGTGCCCGTCGTGAACCGTTAGGTGGCGTTCGCCTTCCGGACGAGCAGATTCAACATCGGCCAACCATTCGGCGCCACCGGGCATCGTGGCGACACCCTCAGGAAATGCCTCCCAGAAGCCGTGGTAGCCAACGACATACCAAGGTCCGATGGCGGCTTTCGCTCGCGGTGAACTCGCCAGTTCGCCTTCGTCGAGAACCGAACCGGAGACCATCAGCACCTGATGTCCCCATGCGCCTTCGAGAGGCGCCACGCCAATCAAACCGGTGCAGGTTCCGTTCGCGATCATCTCAGCGGTGATGTCGAGTCCCTTGGGTCCCATTGCGGAAAGAAGAAGCGGAACATCAATGGGTCGCTGCGCAGTGAGTGACGGTCGATGAATCATCTGGATTTTCGATCCGTCGATCTCAGCGACATCACCTTGCAGGAGTGCATAAAGGGTCTCGATGTATCTGCGCGTAGCGGACCATGAAAGGGCTTTCTTCCCGAGGACCATTCGCGCTGTGAATCCGGTTCCGAAACCGCACATGAGGCGCCCGGGTGCCATACGTTCGATCGTGGCAATCGCCGATGCTGTCGTCATGACATGACGAAGGTTCGGAACAAGGACTGCAGTTCCAACATCAAGGTTCGATGTCGCATTCAGAATATTGGCGATGTTGATCCAAATGTCTTCGTAGAGAGCGGCAGAGTCGTAGAGCCACGCTCGTCGATAGCCAAGGTCCTCGGCGAGTTGGGCGAGTCGCACTGCGTCCGGTCCAGGGGTGATTCCAATAGAGATCTCCATTCGCCCATCCTCGCACGTCAGACTCCGAGAGATTGGCGTGCCGCGCACTGTCAGGACGTGGAATGATCTCGCCACGCCAATAAGGAGAAATCATGGGATCAGATCGTTCGCCAGGCGAGCAAGCCGCCGATGAATGGGCAGTTCGCAACGTGATCGTCCGCTTGGCGCAGTATGCCGACGGACTCGGATCGTGTGAACAGTATGCAGAACTGTTTACGGTCGACGCGGAGTGGCTTATGCCGAATGCGCCTCGCCATGGCCGCGCTGACATTCTCGAAGGAAGTCTTGCCCGCAGGGCTGAAGGTGGAGTCGGACCCGGCAGCAATACACGCCACATCGTCGCTTCTACCGCGGTCGACTTCACGAACGACGATGAAGCTGTTGCCGACTCCTATTGGGTCTATTACGTCGAGACCAACACTGATCCGAAAGTGACGTTGGTCGGCCACTATCACGACTTCCTCGTGCGAACCGAAGACGGATGGAAGATGGCACGGCGCGAGATCACGTTCGGCTGAGATTCTCCACCGGCGCTTTCACCACTGACGGTGGTTCCGGACGCACATCTTGTCCTTCGGCGGTACCGTCAATGACACACTTCTATCTATCGGGGGAACGATGGCAGGCGCACTT
>CAMAYJ010000101.1 GCA_945862505.1 Bifidobacterium breve
CCGTCCAAGGTTCGGAACATCGTTCCGGCTGCAACAAGTCCAACTACCTGAATAGCAACAGCGATTCGACCCGAACGGACGCGAAGCGGATCAAGCCAAGACCCAGCACGCTGACGACGAGCAATCGCCACCGCAACGAGCGCGCCTAAAGCAACACGGAATCCGACGATGCCGATTGCCGGACCGCTGCCATAACGCCAGGCGATATTGCAGCCGGCAAATAACACCGAGGAAATGAGTACGTCGGAAACGGCGCGATGTTCACGCCGCTCAATCAGATGTTTGTCGTTCGCGTCGATGACGTGAGCGTACGGCAGCCGAACTAGCCGACTGAACCTTCCATCTGCAGCTCAATCAGACGGCTCCACTCCACCGCGTATTCCATTGGCAGCGTGCGAGTGATCGGTTCGATGAAGCCGTTCACAACCATGCCCATGGCCTGTTCGGAAGAAAGGCCGCGGCTCATGAGATAGAAGAGCTGTTCGTCGGCAACCTTCGAGACTGTTGCCTCGTGGCCGATGACGGCATCGCCCGAACCGATTTCCATGTACGGGAATGTGTCGGAGATGGATTCGTCGTCGAGGATGAGTGCGTCGCACTGCACGTGGCTCTTGCAACCGTAAGCATCGTCTTCGACTCGGATGAGGCCGCGGTACGAGGTGCGACCGCCATCTTTGGAGATTGACTTCGAAACGATCTTCGAGGTGGTCTCGGGCGCAGCGTGCACCATCTTCGAACCAGTGTCCTGATGCTGGCCGGGGCCGGCGTAGGCAACAGACAGAACCTCGCCCGAGGCCTTGGGGCCAACGAGCCACACTGCTGGGTACTTCATGGTGAGACGGGAACCGATGTTTCCGTCGATCCACTCCATATGACCTTCGGCTTCAACTCGTGCACGCTTGGTGACGAGGTTGAACACGTTGTTCGACCAATTTTGAATGGTCGTGTACGTCACGCGAGCGCTGGGCTTGACGATGATTTCAACGACTGCTGAATGCAGCGAGTCGGAGGTGTACACCGGCGCCGAACAACCTTCGATGTAATGAACCTGGCTGCCTTCGTCGGCGATGATCAGCGTGCGTTCAAACTGACCCATGTTTTCCGCGTTGATACGGAAGTACGCCTGAAGCGGCATTTCGACTGAAACGCCCGGTGGGACATAGATAAACGAGCCGCCAGACCACACTGCGGAATTGAGTGCAGAGAACTTGTTGTCGTTCGACGGAATGACGGTGCCGAAGTAGGCGCGAACGATTTCGGGATGCTCGCGAAGTGCGGTGTCCATGTCGGTGAAGATGACGCCTTGTGCTTCAAGATCTTCACGGTTCTTGTGGTACACAACTTCGGATTCGTACTGCGCGGTAACGCCGGCGAGGTACTTACGTTCTGCTTCGGGAATTCCGAGCTTCTCGTAGGTTTCCTTCACTGAGTCGGGAAGTTCGTCCCACGCATCGACCTGATGATCGGTCGGCTTGATGTAATAGAAAATGTCGTCGAAGAAAATCTCGGACATGTCGCCGCCCCAGTTGGGCATCGGACGCTTAAGGAATTGGGCGTAGGACTTGAGGCGGTAATCGCGCATCCAGTCGGGCTCGCCCTTCATCCACGACATCTCTTTAATGATGTTTTCGTCGAGGCCACGTTTGGGCTTAAAGACGTAATCCTCAGCGTCGCTCCAGCCGAGTTTGTACCGGCCGAGGTCAAGATCAAGTTCGGTGCTGGCCATCAGGGGGCTCCAGGAGGATGGTCGAGATAATTTCTCCTATGGCGATAGTAACAAATACCCCGGGCCAATCAACCCTCTAAGGCCACATTCCCTTACGAGTGCCCAGAATCACTCGAAGAGGCGAATCCTGCTCGCAGTCGATTGAACCCTTCATCGAGGCCAACCGTCGGCTCCCAACCGAGGATCCTTCTTGTCTCACGCTGGTCAAACCAGTGGGCCACCGAAAGTTGCCGAGCGGCGAAATGGGTGAGAGGAGGCTCTGACCCTGGCCACACCCGATCGAGGGCCGAACCGATCCGAGCGGCAATTGGAGCAGGTATCGACCTGGGCGAGCGAGTGACTCCTGCAGCCTCAAGGATCGAAGCAACCAGATCGCGTAACGGGCGCGGTTCGCCTCCAGTCACAACCAGTGGCGCCAACGTCGCTTCGTCGCCCGCGTTGCAGTGATCTAGCGCTGCGACGATCGCTGTTGCCGCGTCGTCGACATAGGTCGTGTCCACCAGCGCCCGCCCGCCATCGGGCAGCGCCAATCGACCAGAGCGAGCACGATCAACGATTCGACCGATGAGTTGCGTGTCGCCAGGGCCCCACACCAGATGCGGACGAATGATGACCGTCGGAACGGTTGTTTCTTTGCGCACGAACGATTCGGCCATGGCTTTTGAGCGCGTGTAGCCGTCACCTCCGGCGTAGTCGGCGGCGAGCGCTGTCGATCCGACACTGGGTGCGTCGTGGAATGCCACCGACGGACTCGAAATGTGCACAAACCTGCCGCTCGCCGTTGCCGCCGCCAGTGCGTTGCGAGTTCCGTCGACGTTGATGGCCAGCATCTCACCCCACGACGCTTTCGGAGCAACAAGAGCAGCAAGGTGAATCACCGCATCGGCATCGCGTGCTGCGTGCAGAACGGCTGAGCGATCACGAATATCCCCCCGCTCATCGATTGCAGTTGATCCCGATGCGCTGCGTTGAAAACAGACCACGTGATCGCCGCGCTCCACGAGCAAATTCGCAACCGTCCTGCCAAGAAGACTCGAGCCGCCCGTGACGAGAACCTTCATCGTCCCGCCAGGAACGTCGAGGCAGACGTGGCCAATAGTTCGCGTTTCACCTTCGACTGATGCCTGATATCGACGGGCAACTCCCCTTCGAGCACTGCGGCAATATCGAACACTGAACTGGCGCGCACCAATGCCGTTGTTTGAGGATCAGCAAGCCGCAGTTTTCCTTCAGCCTGAATCACCACCGCAATTACTTGGGTTCCCCTTGGGCCAATGCCCACAGCAGCCACTTGACGGCCCAAACCCTTTGCAATTGGATCCTCAACCAATGCGCATGGGACAACCTGAGTCGCGAGGAAAAGAGCGTGTTGTAAGCGTCCGAGTTGATGAACGTCGCCATTCGCAGCGACCCGCCCGAGATCGCCGGTGCGGTGGAATCGAACACCATCAAGTGAAACCTCGGAGCGATGTTCGGTTGACCACTGCTGTTCGTAACCCTCGAACATCCATGAAGCATGAACGGCCAGTTCTCCCCATTCGCCAACTGCTAACGGTTCAGGGTTCGAATCATCGAGCGAAACGACCACAGCCTGAGCCCCATTGAGAACCTTTCCGGTATTGGTTCCGTCGCCAATCTGCTGCGTTGCGCCCACGCCGTCAGTCAGCGGCATGGCTTCGGTCATGCCCCAGGGCGAGCGAACATCGGCATCGGTGACTTCAGCAATCGCGGTTGCCAACTCGGTGGAGATCGGAGCACCAGCGAGCATCACGAGACGAAGCGCGGCTTTGCGACCCGAAGCGGTGGCGACGATTCGACGAGCCGATGCTGGCGAAAGCCAAGCCACGTCTACCTGTGAAGAAGCGAGCACCTTGGCGAACCGATCAAAGTCGAGTTCGGAAGGTTTCGTGACATCGATATCGGGCAACACACACGGAACGCCGAGAGCGGGCCCGAGCAGAATGAACGGTGCGAACGACGTAACGAAACCGTGTTCGCTCGACATCGCGAACGATTCGCTTATGACATCGCGCTGCGCCGCTAAGGCCCCATGCGTGTAACGAACAGGTTTGGCGGGACCAGTTGAACCTGAGGAGTGCACGACTGCGGCTTCAGACTCGAGAGCAAGCGGCGGAAGTTGCGATTGAGACGTGGACCGATGCGTCGTCAACGAAAGTGCACGTGGGAATCGACTGGTGCAGATCATTCGCGCGCCAGGTGTCCAGCCCAAGGTTCTCGCTGCCGTCAGAGTTTTTGAGGTTCCAAATACCCACTGTGGGTTTGCACCTCTGAGAACCGTTCGAAGTCCTCGTGCACCGAGTCCGCTGTCAGCCACAACAAG
>CAMAYJ010000102.1 GCA_945862505.1 Bifidobacterium breve
GCGAACGTGAGGATGTCTGGTTCAAGACCATGAGCTTGATAACCCCAGAAGTTTTCGCCGGTGCGACCCCAACCGGTTTGCACTTCATCGGTGATCCAAAGAATGCCGAATTCGCGACACACTTCTTGCAGCGCGCCCAGCAAACCGTCGGGAGGAACTGTGAAACCTCCAACACCCTGAATGGGTTCAGCGATCATGCACGCGACATCACCAGCCGTTGTGGTGGCAATGACGTGACGAAGGTCCTCGACGATTGCGTCGACAAAACCTTTTTCGTCGCGATCTCGGAAGGGCGAGCGGAACGTATCGCCATTGTGCACGTACGACACCGCAAACGGAGAAAGACTCGAAGACGACCACCCTCGGTTACCAGTGACGCCCATCGTGGCGAAGGAACGTCCGTGGTAGCTGTTGCGTAGAGCAAGCACCTGGTTCGAACGACGAACTGTCGATGCCAACAACAACGCCGCTTCATTCGCTTCCGAACCTGACGTAGCGAAGAACACCTTGGCGTCGGGGATTCCCGACAACTCCCCCACCTTCTCGGCAAGTTCAATCATTGGTTCGACGAGATAAAGCGTCGAAGTGTGAATCATCTTGCCGGCCTGATCCTGAATAGCTTCGACAACTTCAGGCAGCGAATAGGCCGTCATCGTCGTGAGGATGCCACCAAAGAAATCGAGATAACGCGTGCCTTCGGCATCGACAACGTGGCGACCTTCACCGCTCACCAACGAGATTGGCTTTTCGTAATACAGCGCTAACCAATCCGGAAGCGCCCGGCGGTGGCGGGCCAGCAGCTCATCGTGCGTAGTCACGAGCAGATCTTGCCACCCATCGAACAACTTCAGCGAAGCGAAAGTTGGAGTGAATCCATGCCTCTCAGTACGAGTCGGCCGTTCCATGCTGGTGGGCCCATCGCCTGCAGTTCAGGGAAGCGCCGAATCAGGCGCGTGATCGCAATTGTGCCTTCCATGCGGGCAAGCGAGGCCCCAAGGCAGTGATGGGTGCCACTGCCGAAAGCGAGATGACGAGCGGCATCGGCACGGCGCAGATCGAGTTGATCGGCCGTGGTCCCGAACACCGCGGGATCGTGATTGGCCGAGCCAAGACTGGTGAGCACAAACACGCCGGCGGGAATTTGGTGACCCGCAAGCTTGATTGGCTCGAGCGTGATCCGACGCGAAATCTGCACTGGTGAGTCATAGCGAAGGAGTTCGTCAATCGCCGTGGCTTCCACCGAAGGATCGTCACGCAACAACTCAAGTTGGTCGCGGTTCTGCAGCAATGCCCAGGTGCCGTTGCCAATCAGGTTCACCGTGGTCTCGTGACCAGCGATGAACAGCACATTTACCTGATCAAGAAGTTCGGTATCGGAAAGAACATCGCCATTGTCTTCGGCAAGAATCAGCGCGCTCAACAAGTCGTCGCCAAGATTCGATCGCTTCCATTCAATGACCTCGGCGATGTGTTGACGAAGGTGTTCGCCCGCGGTGACCGCGGCGACCAATTCCTCGGGGCCGATCGTGAAGTCAAGGATTTTCACCAGGGCATGCGACCACTCGCGCAATTGCGCGCTGTCACCATCGGGCATTCCCAGCATTTCGGAAATCACTGCAAACGGAAGCGGGAAGGCGAGATCGGCGATGAGGTCCATCTGTTCGCCACCGGCTACTGCATCGAGATGTTCGTCGACAATGCGTTCGATCATCGGGGCAAGATCAGCGACGCGTCGGGGCGTGAAAACGCTGCTCACCAGTTTTCGTAAGCGCGTGTGATCAGGCGGATCAATATTGAGAATCGATGTGTCTTCTCGCGGCGCCTTGTCGGGGAACAACTCGGCGCGCATCTTGGCTCGATCTCGAGGATCTTCACCCAAGATTTCTATGGCCTTGCGTACATCGACGCTCAGCGTGACATCGCGAAGAAGCTGCACTGACTCGGCATGGTTGAACACGATCCATGGGCCGAATGGCGTTTGCTGGATTGGCTCGGAATCGCGCTGGATCCGATATTCCCCATAGGGATACTCGGCGAAGCCCGGCACGAAAGGATTGAACATCTCAAATGTCTACAGGGAGTCGCGCAAAACCGTGAAGGTCAGTGCGGCAGTTCGCGAAATGGCGTCGTGCGGTCGTTGCCCGGTTCGCGGGGCAGGCCTAGTACGCGCTCGCCCACGATGTTTCGCTGGACATCTTCAGTGCCGCCACCAATGCGAGCCATCCACTGCCCCATGAACACCATGGTCTGCCAATAGCCATCGTCGATGGCGTCGGAGCCCCACAGCATTCCGTCGGCACCCATGAGCGATTCAACCAAATCGCCCTGGAACGCAAGGCGGTCAGAGATCGCGATCTTCATGGTCGAGACCTCGGGCCCCGGGGCGATGCCCTTCGATGCAGCGGTGCGCGTGCGAAAGCCGATGTACTTCGAGATTTGGTAGCTCGTGTAGAGCTTCATGAGTTCTTGACGAACAACAGGGTCGTTCACGCGTCCGTACTGCTGAGCCAGACGCAGCACGCCACCAAACCCGTCGCCATGACCAGCGCCGATATCGGCACGCTCGCTGGTGAGTGTGGTCATAGCCACGGCCCAACCACCGTTCACTTCACCAAGGACGTTCTCCTTAGGAATACGAACTTCCTCAAGAAACACCTCGTTGAACTCGGCGCCACCGGTTGCTTGCACCAGCGGGCGAACTTCGATGCCGGGCGAACGCATATCAACAAGGAAGTACGTGATGCCACGATGCTTCGGCGCGTCCCAATCGGTACGAGCGAGCAACATCCCCCAGTCAGCAACATGTGCCGACGAGGTCCACACCTTCTGACCGGTGATGACCCATTCATCACCATCGAGTTCGGCTTTGGTGCGAAGCGCAGCAAGATCAGAACCAGCATTTGGTTCACTGAACAACTGACACCACACCTGTTCACCGCGAAGAATCGAAGGAAGGAACTGCTTCTTCTGCTCTTCAGTCCCGTGCACGATGATCGAGGGACCAACCATGCCGATGGCCTGAGCGAACATGCCAACGGCAAGGTCGTACTTATGCTCCTCTTCGAGGAAGATGCCCTGCTTCAAACCAGTGAGGCCACGACCTCCGAACTCCTCTGGCCAGGTAAGACCGGCCCAGCCATTCTCTGCCTTCGTGCGCTGCCAATCACGACACGCCTGCACGTGTGCATGTTCATCGTCGCTCAACGTGCTCATCGTGTTGCGAGGCGCTCCTGCGGCCTTCACGGTTGAGTGCTGATCAAGAAACGTCCGGCACTCCGCACGCCATGCAGCTTCTTCTGGTGTTTCGTCGAAATCCATGCTTCCCCCTCGAACAGCGATATCCCTCATCTTGGCCAGCCGAGAGCGGCTGATCCAATCCCGCGGCAATTGGTCGGGTCAGCGACCCGACCAATTCGGCTGGCGCTTCTCAAAGAATGCCTTCACGCCTTCACGGGTGTCTTCCGCGTTGCGGATGACATCTTCCGATTCCAAGGTCTCATCCCAACCATGAGCTTCGTCCGGCGCATCGAGAGAGGCCAAAAATCGCATGGTCTCGCGAACAGCAACGGGGCCATTGCTGCAGATCCGCTCAGCAAGCGCGACTGCATCGTCGGCCGCTTCGCCCGCGCTGGAAAGGATGCTGGCCAATCCCAACTTGTAGGCCCGCTTCGCATCAATGGAATCGCCGGTGAGCAGAAGTTCACGAGCGACGTTGCGCGGCAATGCCTTTGGGGCACGAAACAATCCGCCACAGATTGGAACCAGGCTGCGCTTCACTTCTGGCAATCCAAACTCTGCGGTTTTCGATGCGACAACGAGATCGCAGGACAACACCACTTCGAACCCGCCGCCAAGCGCTGCCCCTTCGACGGCGGCGATAAGCGGCTTCGTGCGATAGCGACGAATGATTCCGTATTGGCCTCCACGCTCGGTGGAGTGAACACCAGCGCGCATGTCGGTTCCAGCGCAGAACACTGACTTCGTACCAGTAATGACTCCCGCCCAAAGATCATCGTCGTCTTCAAGGCGATTGAGTGCTGCGTCGATCC
>CAMAYJ010000103.1 GCA_945862505.1 Bifidobacterium breve
GCGCCGCAGCCCTCAAAGTGGGAACGCAACGCCGAAGAGATGAAGAAAGTCTGGGACATCGTCGATCCCGTTGCTGTTCGTGCACACGATGTCTTCGCCGATCCGCCCCCAATTAAGCCTTCGAAGACTCGATCTGCTGAAGCCGTGAAGGTGGGTCTCACTGAAGAACCCGATGGCGCAATCCCCACTGATTTTTCGAGCGTGTTTACCGGTTCGTTTGCCAGCATCCTTGAGGCAGCGAATTGTTCGCTCGCAGTCACTACCTATCAAAGTGGTCGCCTTGTCCTTGTTCGCCGTGACGGCGACAAAGTCAACACGCATCTTCGGTACTTCGCGAGCCCGATGGGCGTCGCTGTGCAAGGCGCCAAGTTGGCGCTCGGCACAAAGACCACAGTGTGGGAGTTCTGGAACCAACAGGCTGCTGCGTCAACTATTGACCCCGAAGGTCGAATCGATGCGTGTTACATGCCGCGTCGTGGTCACACCACTGGCGACATTCGTATCCATGATCTTGGCTACGACGCCGACGGCCAACTTTGGGCTGTAGCAACACGCTTCTCATGCTTGGTCACGTTCGACCGCGAAAACTCCTTCGCACCGCAGTGGCGACCGCAGTTCATTTCCGGATTGTCCGCTGATGACCGTTGCCATCTCAATGGGTTGGCCATGGTTGATGGCCGGCCGAAGTACGTGACCGTTCTTGGCATGACCGATTCACCCAATGGTTGGCGAGATGACAAAGCTTCCGGTGGAGCGATTCTCGACATTGATGGCGGGGCCCCAATTACGGTCGGTTTGTCAATGCCTCACTCGCCGCGCTGGCATAACGGCAAATTGTGGGTGCTCGAATCTGGCCGCGGCGCACTCTGCACGGTCGATATCGAAACCGGTGAACGCGAAACCATCGCGATTCTCCCCGGCTTCACCCGGGGTCTTTCCTTCGTTGGGAACATCGCGTTTATCGGTCTCTCGAAAGTTCGCGAAACCGTGTTCGACGGTTTGCCCATCACCCAAGCCGATACGCCTCGCGAATGCGGAGTGTGGGTAGTCGACATCAACACGGGCTCCGTCCTCGGCTTCATGCGTTTCGAGGGCTCGGTCACCGAACTGTTTGAAGTTGCCGTACTTCCTGGAACGCAATGGCCCGAACTTGTCGAACCAGGTGCAGAAGCCACGAATGACGCGTTCGTTCTGTCGGACGATGCGTTGAAAGATGTGATTCAACCAGCCAAGAAAGCTGACTGAGTTTTAATCTTCAGCGAGAACGAGGTCGACGCGTTCGCCGGCGTCTTCCATCGTGGTGTTCCACGACACTGCGAGTTCCGACACAAGAATGCGTCGAGCACGGATTTGCATTGCTTTCTCGGCGCTTGAAAGTGAGGACTGGCGATCGCGAAGTGCGAGGTTACGAACAACCTCTGCACATTCGTAGATGTCGCCAGACTTCATCTTCTCTTGGTGGTTCTTAAATCGACGTGACCAGTTCGTAGGAACGCGCACGTTACGAACGGCAAGCACTGCGAGTACGTCTTCAACTTCTTCTTCAGAAATTGCCTGACGAACACCAAGATCTTCAGCACGATCCTCGGGCACCGACACCTTGAGATTGCCACCGCGCCATGAGTCGTCGCCAGCAGCAACTGACAGCTCGAGGTACTTGACCTTCTTGCCATCGACCACTCGGGTCGAGCGACCGGTGACCTCGGCTGTGCCGTGAGCGGGATAGATGACCTTGGAACCGACGGTGAACTTCATGAATGCCTTCCTGCAAACCGGGTCACAAGTATGGCCAATGAAACGAGAGATCACACCATTACTGCAGCGACCTCAAGAAAAGGCTGAGGACAAAGGGGGGTCATTCGGCCCTCGACCCTCGGGATCTAGGCCTTCAATGGCTCGAAGAATTGCGATTCGCTCGGCCAACGGCGGATGGGTGTCCATAAGTCGTCCGAAGGCTCCCTGGATGCCCTCGCTCCCACCACGCTCAAGGGGTGACTCGATCCACAGGTGAGCACTCGCCGCTGAAGGACTCGAAATCACGGTTGTATCGGCCTCAAGTTTCTCGAGCGCAGAGCGGATACCCCCAGGCTCTCGAGTGAGTTCGACCGCCGTCGCGTCAGCCATTCCTTCTCGCTTTCGCGAAAGCGCTGCCCGCAGAAGCATTCCGGCGGGCACTGCGATGAGGTAGAGGACGATGCCCACAAGCATCATCGCCCCTGCCGCTTCATTGCGTCGGCCGCCGCTGAAGAAGCCGATACGAATTCCGATCTGTGCGATGACCGCAATCGCACCGACAGCCAGCACAGCAAGCGTTGTGACTGCAATGTCACGGTTCACAATGTGTCCCGTCTCGTGCGCAATGACTCCGCGCAATTCTCGAGGGGACATAACCGCTAACAGACCAGTCGTCACAGTGATCGCTGCATGCTTCGGATTACGCCCCGTAGCAAATGCATTCGGAGCAGGATCATCAACCACAAAGACCGAAGGAACAGGAATGCCAGCGGCAATGGCCATTTGTTCAACAATGTTCCGGAGTTCTGAAAACTCTGGCCCATCGGCTGGTCGTGCCTTCGCCATGCTGAGCGCTGCGGACGCCGAGAACAACCACGCAAGAAGTAAATAGCCGAGCACAAACAGAACTGTCAGAACCAGAACAGCGCCGTTGAAATTGAAACTGCTCTGACAATCTTGCGAAATGCGACCGTAGATATCGCGAGTTGCTACGCCACATTCCTGTTTTGAATAGCCCCCGAATATGCCAACGATGACATTGGCGACGACAAACAGAAGTGCGAAAACACCGGCGAGTATGACGAAACTCGCTCGCTTGTTGTTGCGCTTGTGGTCAATGAAACTTGCGGCGTCAGCCATCAAAACCCGCGATCAAGAGAACGACTGAAATGAGTCTCAGAACTCAACCTTCGGAACTGCGCGATCTGCTTCATCGGCTTCGAACAATTCACGATGAGGGAAACTCCCGATCTTGGAAACAGCCACGCCCGGAAATGTGTCGATCTTGTTGTGGTACCGGGTGACAGAGTCGTTGTAGAACTGACGCGCGTAGGCGATTCGATCTTCCGTTGCCGTGATTTCAGATTGCAGTTGTCGGAAATTCGCATCGGCTTTGAGATCCGGATACGCCTCAGCAAGCGCAAAGATCTTGCCGAGGGCGGCAACCATGGGGGCCTCAGCAGCAGCGGCTTCGGACGGAGTATTTGCCGCAACTGACGCATTGCGGGCGGCAACGACGGCTTCAAAAGTTCCCGACTCATGCGCCGCGTAGCCCTTTACCGTCTCGACAAGATTTGGAATGAGATCGGCGCGACGTTTGATCTGCACATCGATTTGCGACCAACCGTTATCGACCTGGTTTCGCATTCGAACGATGCCGTTATACGAGCCGACAAGAAGCAGTGCGAGAAGTGCGACGACCACAACAATGATGATGACAGCGACCATCTCTGGTCCTTTCTGACCGCTCAGGAGGTCTGAGTGATTGTTCTGCATCAAGTGAACCATGCCGACAACCCAGTTGCACCGTCACCCCTGCCAATGGCTCACCTCTCAGTGGGCAAATTGATCGGAATTTCTGAATCGAGGTCACCAACCAAGGTCTCAGCATCAATGACCGCCGAGCGGTGAATCGCCTCTTCCTCCGCTTCAGACAAGACCTCCTCGGTTGAACGACGAAGAGAGGGCCACGCCACCGCTGCGGTGATGAGACATGCCAGGCCACCAGTGATGTACGTCGCCCTTGGGTCGATGTTCTGGCCAATCCAACCAATGACCGGACCCCCAATTGGGGTCGTTCCGATTATGGCAGTGATGTACAGCGCCATCACGCGACCGCGAACAGAGACGGGAGAGGTGAGTTGGAGTGTCGCCGAGTTCATCGTGATGAACGCGACGCTGCCACTTCCAACGAACAGCAGAGCAATCGCCATTGTCCAAAACGTCGGCATGAACGCAGCGACCAGCATCGTTACCCCAAGGAACGTCGC
>CAMAYJ010000104.1 GCA_945862505.1 Bifidobacterium breve
ACCCAAACTCCCCAGGTCGATTACATCTCGACATCAGTTGGGTACGAGCACCTTTGGGAGGCGTGGGCCCCAGTCGGCCGTCTTGGCTGGCCAGAGGATCAGGCCCGCGTTGCCCTCTTCCTTGCCTCGGATCTCTCGGCGTACGTGACGGGGCACAACATCCCGGTTGATGGTGGGACCAAAGCTGGGGCGGGTTGGTTCTTCTCTCCAACCGAAGAGCGCTTCACCAATCGCCCCAAGGGTCTGTGACTTCAGACACATCAAACCGTCGGTCTTCGGTTCCGCTCTTGACCTGTTGCACCACCTATGATTCAGTCAACACATTGCACCTTCGGGTGGCCGTGCCCAATCCTTGGGCCTGAACAGCAAGAGGAGACATCATGCTCGGACCGGATGATCACTACATCATCATTTCGGCCGACACCCACGCGGGTGGCAGCCACGTTCAGTATCGAGAGTTTCTCGATCCCAAGTACCGCGATGACTTTGATGCATGGCGCGAGAAGTACAAGAACCCCTTCAAGGACCTGAAGGACACTGACCTGCGCATCCGCAACTGGGACGACGATCGTCGTGATGGCGACATGTTCGCCGATGGCGTTATTGCTGAAGTTATCTACCCCAACACCGTTCCGCCGTTCTTCCCGAACTTCGTGCTCTTTGCGCAGCCGCCAACGCCCGACGAGTACGAACACCGTCACGCAGGTGTGCAGGCACACAACCGTTGGCTGGCCGACTACTGCAGCCGCGCTCCCGAGCGTCGCGCTGGCATTGGTCAGATTTTCCTGAACGACGTCGACGACGCAATCGCCGATGCAATCTGGTGCAAGGAAAACGGTCTTCGTGGTGGCGTTCTGATCGGCGCAGTTCCGCCGACTGCGGAATGGATCAAGCCGCTCTACCATCCCGATTACGACGAGTTGTGGGCGGCGTGTGCCGAAAACAACATCCCCGTCAACGCTCATAGCGGCACCGGTGGCCCCAAGTACCACCCAGCGCCGGCAATGCCGTTGGTTCATTTCATTGAGATTCCGTACTACTCGCAGCGTCCACTTGTTCACATGATTCTTTCGGGCGTGTTTGAGCGTCATCCGAATCTCAAGTTCGCGCTTACCGAAACTGGTTGCGCGTGGATTCCACCGTTGCTCGATTCGATGGACAGCCTCCTTAACGGAATGCGCGGCAACAAGGTTGGCGAAATGCGTTTCGAGGGCGAAACCGTTCCTCCTCGTTCAGCAAGCGAATACTTCGCCCAGAGCTGTTTCGTAGGAATCAGTCAGCCAACTCCTGCTGACATTTCTGCTGGCATGGACATCTTGGGCATCGACAAGATGATGTGGGGCAACGATTACCCGCACGAAGAGGGCACGCATCCGTTTACGCGTGAACATCTCCGTCAGGTTCTCGGACACCTTGAACCCGCTCAGGTTCAGCAGATTCTTGCTGGCAACGCTGCGGAGTTCTACAACTTCGACCTCAAGGCCTTGCAGCCATTTGCTGACAAGTACGGCCCCACCGTCGGCGAGATTGCCGTGCCGCTCACGTCGCTTCCCTCGGGAGCGAACCAGGCGCTTGAACGTTCAGCCGCCCAGCTTTCGAAGGCTGGCTGAGTTCCGTCGGAGTAACAACACTTCACTACGCGAGAAGGCCCCGGATCATTCCGGGGCCTTTATCGTTTTCCGATCACGCCGTTTGATGAAGCGAGTCGAGAGTTCATCTGCTCCCTGATTTGTTACGAAAAGAGATTCGTAATGAGGGTAAGAGCACTCAGAATGAACGACGCCGCTGCCGGCAATGTCTCGGCGCCCGAGTCTCCGAGTTTGGCGTGGGCACGAATGGCCAGAATGAAATAGACAACGAGTCCCAATGCGGCAAGGACGCCGATCGGACCGACGGCAAGACCCACGAGAAGGCCGAGGGCTCCAAGCGCTTTCGTGACGCCGAGCGTCCGAACGAAATTTGGACGATGGCCCAATTTCCCCATGAGTTCGATGACCGATTGAGGCATCGTGAAGTCGTAGGCCGCGCTCCCAAGCATGACTAGCGCGGTGATGACCGAGAAGAAAGTTGCTGCTCCACTCATGGAGGAGAACGCTATTGCTCTGTGACCGCTGGCCGAGGGATACCGAGACCTCCCAACAGTGCCTTGGGCGGGTAGCGTTTGCTTTATGAGCCAGTACGAACCAAGTCCGTGGGAACCCATTGCCGACCACGTTGAGCGTTATCTCTCTACGAACGGGGAGGACGGATTCCTCTGGGAAGGCGCCGAAACCATTGTGTTGACCACGACTGGCGCGAAATCGGGCAAGCTCCGTCGCACCCCACTGATTCGAGTCACCGATGGCGAGCGGTATTTCTGTGTCGCCTCCATGGGTGGTGCGCCGAATAATCCGCAGTGGTTCCACAACATGGTCGCCAATCCATCGGTAACGGTTCAGGATCGGGCCGATGTCCACGATCTCATCGCTCGAGTTGCGACGCCTGACGAAAAGGCCAAGTACTGGTCGATCGCAACTGCCGCCTGGCCTGCCTACGACGCCTATCAAGCATCCACCGAACGCGATATTCCACTCGTAATTTGCGAGAAGGCATAAGTCGGAATTTCTGATGACAGTGGAGCATCCTCACTCTGCTGACCATGTTCATGATGCCAGTTGCGCAGCACAACGTTCCCGATTGACAGCCTCGATTGCGATGCCGTTGCGACCGCTGCGTTGGCTCGTCGTTGGTTGCTTGGGTCTCGCTGTAGTCGGAATGGTTCTACCGTTCTCGCCCATTCCACCGTGTCCGTTGTTGACGATTACGGGTGTTCCTTGTCCGCTGTGCGGAATGACCCGATCAGCTCGTTCGCTTTTGCATCTTGACCTCTCGGCGTCGTTGCGGTTTCAGCCTTTCGGGCTTGCTGCATTCTCTTGCGGAGTGATCATCCTCGCTCTTTGGGCGATCCCGAGAACTCGCGCAGTTTCTGTCGTTCGAATACCCGTTGCGGTAGTTATTGCGGTAGTCGCCGTTTCGTGGATCTGGAATATTGCGTTCAACCCGACATTCGCGTGATTTCATTTAGCAGTGGAAAACGACAAACGCCCCGGCGAACCGGGGCGTTTGCGAAACAAAGGGTTGCTTATCAGGCAGCGACAGCGCCCTGTGCTTCCCACAGTTCATTGGCGGCATTCTGTACTTGAACGATCCAGATGAAAACTCCCAGAATGGGAAGCAGAATCCAGAGACCGTGGATGGCGTTGACGCGCTCGGGCATACCGGCACGCTTGCGGCTCTCGCCAACCTGCCACGGGATAAGGAAGATGGCAACGATGCCGCAGACGATCGTGATCAACAGGCCGACGATGCCGCTCACGCCTTCCTTGTCGAATTCGTTCGTTTCCTTGAACATTTCGTAATGCCAGTAAATGCCATAAATGCCTAGTGTGACGATAGTGAGCAAAATAACGACAACTGGATTGCGGATTTTTCCAACAGGACGCATTGGATCCCCCTTTGGGTTAGCGGTGACGTCGAAGATGTCCCTAAAAAAAGCCTAGAGGTTCTGGACCCGCTGAGGCGGGATTGTCTCAAACGTTTATTCTCCGGCCTTCATGAGTTCAACTCGAACTCCATCAGGGTCGGCGATAAAGACCAGTTCGACCGATTCTGCGCCCTCACCCATCTTGGTACGTGTCTTTTCGATGACTGTTCCGCCGCATTCGATAAGGCGGGCAATCTCGGCGTCTATGTCGTCGACGTACACCGCGAAGTGAGTGAAGCCCACCTGGTTGCGGGACATCGATGGGCAGCCATGGGTCCCGGGTGTGCGGTAGTAGAGAAGCTCGAATTCGAATCCGTCGCGCTTAATGAAATGAGCGGTGAAGTCGACCTCGCCGCCAACCTCAAGCGAATCGGACCATTCGCCGCCAACGGGCGGGACCATCGTGGTCTCGAAACCCATCCCGTCGCACCAGAATCGAAGTGACTTCTCGAGATCGGTAAC
>CAMAYJ010000105.1 GCA_945862505.1 Bifidobacterium breve
AAATGCAACGAAGAGGATCGAGTCATTGGTTCGTATCTCGATTCGCTTGGAGTAGTGCGCGAAGTTCACGCGGTGTTTCAGTGTGACTCGGTTCGATTTCAGTCCGTACTTATCTTGCACGAGTAAACCGGGAAACGAGATCGGGCCACCCCGAAGGGCAGCTTGATGAGTTGTTCAAACGGTGTTCGATGAGCTCGAAACATATTCGAGCGCGAACGTCAGATGGAAAAGTCAGACCGACAGGATCGTGCAGGAACCATGGCCGAACAGGCCTTGATTAATAGCAAGACCAACCTTGGCGTTTTCCACCTGATGGCCATCGCTGCGTCCTTGCAACTGCCAAGTGAGTTCACATACCTGAGCAATGGCTTGTGCGGGAATCGCTTCGCCGAATGATGCAAGACCGCCCGAGGCATTGACCGGCTTCGAACCGCCAAGTGCGGTGACGCCGTCGCGAACTAAACGAGCGCCTTCACCTTCGGGGCAGAAGCCGAGGTTTTCGTACCAGTCGAGTTCGAGTGCTGTCGAAAGGTCGTACACCTCTGCACACGAAACGTCTTCGGGACCAAGGCCAGCCTGTTCGTACGCGTTGTACGCAATTGAATCTTTGAAACCGCGAGCGGGTGCTTGCACAACCGAGTTGGAGTCGGTAGCGATGTCGGGAAGTTCGAGACGCACCTGCGGGTAGGTCGGCGTCGTGTTCGACACTGCACGGATACGCACCGTGCCCTGAAGGGTTCCGAGTTTCTTCATGGCGTATTCGGGCGTGCAGATGATCACTGCCGCTGCGCCATCAGAAGTCGCGCAAATGTCGAGAAGACGAAGCGGATCGGAAACGATCGGCGAACCGGCAAAGTCGTCAAGCGTGAACTCTTTGCGGAAACGGGCATTCGGGTTGCCCACGCCCGCCTTCGAGTTCTTGACCTTTACAAGAGCGAAGTCTTCGACGGTGTCGCCGAACACGTCGATGCGACGACGCGCATTGAGCGCGAAGAACGCCGGGTTCGTTGCGCCCAGCAAATGGAAACGCTGCCAATCGGGATCTTCCTTACGCTCGCCACCAACCGGAGCGAAGAAACCCTTCGGTGTGGTGTCGGCGCCAATCACCATGGCAACATCGGCAAAGCCCGCAAGGATCTGCGCACGTGCTGACTGCATTGCTTGTGCGCCTGAAGCACACGCGGCGTACGAAGACGAAATCTGCGCACCAGTCCAACCCATTGCCTGGGAGAACGTGGAGCCAGCAACAAAGCCGGGATAGCCGTTACGAATGGTGTCGGCACCAGCAACGAATTCAATGTCGCGCCAGGCAACGTCGGCATCGGCAAGAGCGGCTTTGGCTGCGACAAGTCCGTAGTCAACGAAGTTCTTTCCCCATTTGCCCCACGGGTGCATACCTGCACCGAGAACAACAAGATCACGTTCGGTTGCCATCACGCACTGCCTTTCGGGGCCGAAGGTGCCCAGGTCCAGATCCAGTGGTCGACACCTTCGTCGTTGCGGTAGAGCACCTGCAGATCGACTTCGACTTCCTGGCCAATAGAAAGGTCAGCGGCCATGACGCCCGTGGCGACCTGACCAAGGATGACGATGCCCTCGGCTTCGAGTTCAACGGCAGCAAGCGCATAGGGCTCGAATGGTTCAGCAGCCACATAGGGGGGTGGCGGCGCGTAATGGTTCTCGGTGTAGGACCACACCTTGCCCTTGCGGGAAAGCGGTGTGGGCTCAAGCTCGGCGCCGTCGCAGTCGGGGCTGGGGCAAGAGCCGGAGCGGGGAGGGAACACGACGGTTCCGCACCCAGTGCATTTGGCGCCGATGAGGGTGTACGGCTCGGAGGTGGTGAACCACCCCTCGACCGCAGGAATTCGCTCTGTGGTTGTCACGTTCTGCAATGTAGTGGTGTCGGAGGAGAGGGCCTGCATGACGTCTGCGCTGGTCTTGGGACTTCAGGGCCCGGTCGGACACAGGGGGCTCGAAATTCCAGGGATGATCTGGCTTCCTACCGGATTTCTCCGTGGATCCGCGCAAAACTTCTGGTTCAGAGTTCGACAGTTTCGGCGTTCGCTCCTCTGCGCATGACCTCGACCATCATCCACAGCGCCACGGCGCCCTTTGCTGTCCACAACCATGCCCGGATGAGGTTCACAACCATCAACTCGTCATAGGTCTGTTGGTCCCAGCGGTCGAGCAGCACTCCGTGCGCCGGAGCGGAGAATGCCGCTGTGTCGATGAGAATGAACAACATCAGAAATGCGCTGATGATCGCCGCAACACGCATGCGCTTCGGATGGGCGAGCAGCAGTACAAGCACGCACAATCCCTCGAGCAGCCACGGGCCGAACAGCACCTTGCCGATTCGGTCGACATGCGCGTGTTCGTAGGCATCCCATGACTCTGCGCCAACGAGAGGAAAGAGGTCGTAGTGCACGACATGCACCGTCCAGATCATGCCGACCATAAGCACCGTGACCACCAGTTGCACGAGCACGACCCACTGCAGCCGCAGTCGATTGAGGCCGGGCAATGCCGGCGACCAATCGCCGCTGGGAGTTGGCGTGAAGGTGGGGAGGCGCATGGCCGAGACGGTACCGACGGGTGCGCGTGGGTGATGGATCGGGCGGGGAGTTCGGGAATGATCCGAATGACCTATTCACGATGTCATTTCGCATCCATATGATCGAACACATGTACGAAACTTGCAACGAGACCTCGAGTGGGTGCGGCGGCGTCGCCGTTGCTTGTGCATCAGTTTCGTCTGCTCTCGCATCGGTGCCCGCAGCATTCGGGTTCGGGTCCTTCGATGGTGCGTTCGCTCTGTTGTGCGATGCGGTGTCAACGATGAGCGAGCGAGGCGTGCCTGCCGATGCAGCAGTGTTGGTGGCGTTGCACGCTCAGCTCGATGCGTTGTCGGCCCTGGTCTGCGAGGCCGAGATTCGTCTCGATCGGCACGAACTATGGCGCGATGCCGGTGCCAGCTCGTTGCGGGCATGGTTCGCCGATGCCTATGGGTTGTCGCGCAAAGAGGCGTCTCGTGTGGCTCGTCGGGCCGAACGGCTTGAGTCCTGGCCCGAGGTTGTCGAAGCGTGGGGTGCTGGTCGATTAAGCGGCGCGCAGGTCGATGTCGTGGTTGCAGCAGTGCCGACACGGTTCGCTTCTGAGTTTGCGATGCAGGCAGGCGAAGTCGTGCGCGTGTTGCAACCGCTCGACACTGCGCAAACCGAAGTGGCAATGCGTCAGTGGGTGCGCTGTGCTGAAGCGTCCGATGGGCCCGAACAGTTCATCGATCGTCCGTCTGGGGTGCATCTCGACAGGCTGCTCGACGGTCGAGTGGCTCTGCAGGGTCAGCTTTCGCAAACTGAAGCTGAGATCGTGCAGGCGGCGTTGCGGGTGTTCGATGTGCCCGACGCTGTCGACGAACGGGGTGAACTCATTGGCGAGTCTCGATCACTCGGGAAACGCAACGCCGATGCTCTGGTAGAAATCTGCCGGTTTGCACTGTCGCATCGTGAGGGAGCGGGGGAGTCCGGTCGCTTTGTTCCGCATGTGTCGTTGGTGGTCGATGTGCAGGAGTTGCGTGCATCGGCATTGCGCGGCGCCGGAGTGTCTTCGCATGCCGATCTCGAGCAACAGGCTAAGGCGTTCGGTTGGTCGGCTGCTGAACAGGCGTGGTTCGCCGATGCGTTGGTGCGTCAGGGCGATGCGATGTCGCACGAGGGCAATGTGCTTGAAGCTGTGGCCGCCGGGATGCTCACCTGCGATTCAGTCGTGCAGCGAGTGCTCATGGCCGATTCGAAGGTGCTGAACCTGGGCCGAGAAGTCCGCACCGCAACGCCAGCGCAACGACGAGCAATTGTTGCCCGAGATCGGCATTGTCGAGCGCCCGGGTGTCGAACAAAACCCAAACATTGCGATGTACATCACATCGATCACTGGATCAATGG
>CAMAYJ010000106.1 GCA_945862505.1 Bifidobacterium breve
TCGGCAAAGTGTGATGCCAAGCGAAGGTCGCCCTCTTCGGCGATCGCTTCGGCGCGCGCCGCAAGAACCTCGGCACCGCCGGCAAGAGCCGCTGTCTCGGCAGCGAGGGCGACATCGGCAGCGGGCTTGAGGTTCGCGGGATTGCCGTCATACCAGCCGCCGTAGAGACGCCAGATGTTGCGCACAACAAACTCGGGTTCGTCATACGACGGACGCAAGTAGGGAAGGTTTGCGAGTTCCTGCGGAAGTTTTACGGTGTGAATGACATCATTAAGACGCGCGCCAGAGTTCATGAGTGCAAGTGTTTGCTCATGCAGCGATTCGAGTGCTTCGGCGGTCTTGAGAAGTACCTCTGCAACCATGTCCTCGCCACCAACGGCTGGACCATGAGCGGGAAGCAGGAGTTCCGGTTGCATTGCGGCCATGGCTCGAAGTGAAACCGCCCAGTCCCATGCGAAACGTTGGACTTTCTGCGGGTTGCCGGCATTGGGGAACTGCCAAATGAACAAGTCGCCGACGCAGATGGCGCGCTTGTCTGGAATCCATGCCCAGGTGTGATCGTCGGTTTCGCCGCGAGCATGACGGAGGTCGAACTCTGTTCCGCCGATGGTGAGGTTCGTTGAAGTGCGGTAGGTGAGTTCGGGATAAATGAATTCACTGGGCCACGCCGGCTCGGGCAGGCGGAACTGCCGCATGTTGATCCAACCGTTGTAGCCATTCGTCAGCTGATACCGATCGAAGCGTTCGGGGATTGCTTCGTGGCCGACGTAACGGATGGGTTGATCACCGCGCGCTGCTGCTTCGGCGTCGAAAGCCTGCGCGCCAGTTACGTGATCGACGTGGCCATGCGTGTAGACCGCGGTGTGTACGGGCGCATCTGACCAGGTGCGGAGTTCGGTGATGGCCTGCGGTGCAGACATGTGATGCGATACGTCGAAGAGGACGATGCCTTCGTCGGTATCGAACGCAACGACATTGCTAAACGCTTCGATAAGCACGACGCCATCGGCAACAACTGCTGCACCACCGGCGTTTTCGCTGAACAGCCCGTTCATCGCGAGTGGTTCTTCGCCGGTGATCCAGCGCGCAGATCGCTCCAGCATTTCCTGACCGTCCATAGGACCTCCCCGTAGCCGACGATCCTCGCACAGCAACGGCATCTACGGGCGGTGTCAGGAATCTAAGAGCCCCCGAAGTTGTTCAGCAATCTCATTGACTTCGGGCGAGCCGCTCGCCACCGAAAGCACGAACTCGTAGACGTCATCGTTTGAGGCCTGTGAAATCGGTACGTCGTTCAGTTCAAGAAAGACTGCCGTGGCGAGCCAGCCAAGTCGCTTGTTCCCATCGATGAGTGCGTGGTTATTCACGATTGACTGCAGGAGCGCGGCGGCCTTGGTCCAAATGGTCTCGTACGCCTCGACTCCAAAGACAACGGTGCGCGGTCGAGCGACAGCTGACTCAAGAAGTCCGACATCTCGGATGGGCGGTGGATCTCCGAGCAATCTGGAAGCGAGAGCAAGAACGTCGGCGAGGTCGAGAAAAACCGTCACCGGACTTATTCACCAAGACGCCGAAGTGCATCGGCGTGGGCGTTCATGATTCGGTCGGCAGCGTCGGACACGGCGGTTTCGTGCGAACGGCGGACGACGTACTCGCGGATCGCCTGGCGGGCGGCTTCCTGCATGGAGATGCCGTCGCTCTTGGCCTGCGCCTGGAGGGCAAATTGTTCGTCGTCGGTGAGTCGAAGGGTCATAGCCATCTTTAAATGGTATCAGATTGATACCAATACGTGATTGTCCCTGTTGCGGGCGCATCGAGGGTGAATGGACACGGAGGATGGCAGACCCTGCGAGCACCCAACAAGGGAATTTCTGACTATTTGCTAGGCCGGTGGCTTGAGGGGGGTGCCGGCCAAGGCCGCAGCGATCTGAGCGCCGGGCAGGCCATGAGCGTCCATTGCCGAGATCGAGAACCGTCCAGTGAGTGCGCGGACGAGGATGAAGTCGGAACAGGAGACGGCTTCAAGTTGGTCGCCAAGCAACGAATCGTGACGTTCGATCATGCCGAGGAGCCATGCCCTCGCAACGGTGAGCGAGGGTGACGAGTCGACACACGGCAGACCAAGTGCCTCACGAAGATCGATCTCGTGCGTGACTGCATCCATGACCAACTGCGAGTTCGATGGGCGAGGGATGGCCGGCAAGATCGCGTCGAAGGGAATGATCGTTGCTTCGAGAGCAGTTGCGAGTTCGGCGAGCGATTCACCTTCATGATGTCGCACCTGTGCGTTGGTCCACGCGTCGGACGCGACGCCTTCCATCCGCCCGGCCAGGAGATCTTCGGGAACGCCCACGAAGTGCGAAACGGTTTGCTGCAAAGTCCAGTCGGGACATGCCGGAACACGAACAGCGGCGGAGGACTCTGGAATCTGAGTGAGGAGTTCAAGCACTGACTGCCGAGTGCGGCGATAGGCCTCACTCACCTGATCATCGGGAAGAAGTCGAGACACGAAAGAAGCCTTGCACACCGTTCATTTCGATGTTTTCTTTGCGTTGCCCGAAACAACTAGGTTCTGCCCTTCGTTCCTACCCCCTGATGACAAGCGAGATGCCTGAAATGACTGACTCGAAGATGCCCCATGGTGGCGCGCAACTCGGAGCCGTTGATGGCCCGCTCGTGATGATCGGAATGGGTTCGATCGGCCGAGCAACACTGCCGCTTCTCGATCGTCATATCGCGTTCGACAAGTCGCGAGCGATCGCTCTTGATCCGCTGGCCGATCGCAAGAAATACGCCGATGAATACGGCATCGCCTTCCAGCAGGTCGAACTCACGCCTGAGAATTACGTCGAGATCCTCAAGCCGCTTCTCACGAACGGTGAAGGTCAAGGCTTCTGCGTCAACCTTTCGGTCGACACGAGCTCGGTTGACATCATGCGTTTGTGCCGGGAACTCGACGTTCTTTACATCGACACTGTTGTCGAACCATGGCCTGGTCTCTATTACAACCAATCAATCGACAACGCCGATCGCACAAATCAGTTCCTGCGTAGCAAGGCCGTTGCGGAACGTCGTCGTTCGCCAGGTGGAACGACTGCAGTTTCTTGTTGTGGAGCCAACCCTGGCATGGTGTCGTGGTTCGTGAAAGACGCGCTCGTGCGTCTGAACGATGAACTTGGTCTCGGACTCACAACTCCTGCTCCAGCTGACAAGGATGCTTGGTCTCGCTACATGCAGGCCGTTGGCGTCAAGGGCATTCATATCGCCGAACGTGACACGCAACGGGTGACCAGCCCTAAGCCGGTCGACACCTTTTGGAATACTTGGTCGGTTGACGGATTTATTTCCGAAGGGCTTCAGCCTGCAGAACTCGGTTGGGGAACGCACGAAAAGTGGATGCCGGAAAACGCTCACCATTTCTCTGATCCGGAATCACCAGCGATCTATTTGGAATCACCGGGTGCGGAAACTCGGGTTCGTACCTGGTGCCCGACGCTGGGCGAGCAGTACGGATTCCTCGTTACGCATAACGAATCGCTCTCGATTTCCGATTTCTACTCAGTGCGCGACGAGAACGGTGAGGTTGTCTACCGACCCACATGTCATTACGCCTATCACCCGTGCAATGACGCAGTGCTTTCGTTCCACGAACTGTTTGGCAACGGCGGCCGCAACCAGGCAACGAAGCACGTGCTTG
>CAMAYJ010000107.1 GCA_945862505.1 Bifidobacterium breve
CGACCTGTCGGCTCTGTTGGGAGGGATGCGACCAGTCGATACGGATTCGTTCACAAGCCAATCCCGGCTGCTTGGTAGGTTGCCCGTATGGCTACTGATGCTTCGCACCCGCTGTCCGAGAATCTCACTGCAATCCTGTTCGACGTCACCGACGGCGTTGGCGTCATCACGCTGAACCGGCCCGATAAGTACAACTCCTGCGACCTCGCGCTCGTCACCGAACTTGAGCACCTTTACAAGGAAATCCGTTACGACGACACCGTGAAGGTTGTTGTTCTCACCGGCGCCGGCGACAAAGCGTTCTGCACGGGCATCGACCGTGACTTCGCGATGGATAACCGTCAGCCCGATTCGCCGTTCATGATGGACGACCCAATGTTGAAGCTCGGCCCGAAGCAGGCCGACCTGTGGAAGCCCGTCATTACTGCGGTGAACGGAATGTGCGGCGGGGGCGCGTTCTACGCCCTCGGCGAAAGCGAATTCATCATCGCAGCCGAACACGCAACGTTCTTTGACCCCCACACCACCTACGGCATGGCCGCGTGTTTCGAGCCCATGTTCATGTTCGACCAAATGCCGTGGGGCGAACTCGTGCGCATGTCGCTTATGGGCAACTACGAGCGCATCTCCGCTCAGACCGCTCACGGATGGGGAATGGTGAGCGAGGTTGTTCCTGGCGACCAACTGCTCGATCACACCATGGAGATCGCTTCGAAGCTTGCGTCACTCCCCCAGATCGCTGTTCAGGGAACAATGCGCGCGCTCTGGGCTCGCCGCAACATGCCGCGTACGCAGGCGATTGCGACCGCCAATCACTTGGTGGAAATTGGCAACCGCCCCGAAGCGCTGGCTGAAGGCCAGGCGTTCTTTAAAAGCGGCGTGCGCGTCACACCCACAATTCGCTAACGAGCAGACGCCTCGTTACGCAAGGCGGTAAAGACGCCGGGCGTTATCGCCCATGACTTTGCGACGAGCCGAAGCCGGGAGCGAGTTCACTGCAACTGCCGCCTGGGTGAGCCCGTCGGGATACAAACAGGTCGGGTGCGGGAAATCTGTTTCAAACAGCACCCGATCTTCACCGAGGGCGGCGACTGCACCAGCAACGCCGGCCTCTTCAAACCAGAAGCAGGCTGACATCTGACGCTGGAAATATTCGGTGGGCGTCAGTGACAGTGTCGAACCCGGAATGGACTGTTTCAACTGGTAGTCGAGCGACTCGAGGAAGAACGGAATCCAACCAATGCCGCTTTCGACCGAAACGAACTGCACTTCGGGGTGACGCTCAAGGACGCCACCGAAAATGAGGTTGGCCATTACGCCGGCGTTCGACAGATACATCATCGCCGAGCCGATCGCGAGTTTCGTATCAAGATCCTGCGAGGGCCACGGTGTCATTCCGAACCACGACATCGTGTCGGAGGACGCACCAATGTGGAAGTTCACGGGCATCGCCAATTCCGCGCACACTTCCCATAACGGATTCCAATACGCCTCGCCTAGGTCGGGAAGTCCAAAGGTGTGCGGACCGGTTCCCATATTTACGCCGCGCAACCCGAGCCCGTGTGAGCGGCGGATTTCGCGAACAGCGACGTCGACATCCCACATTGGCGTGATCGACATCGGGAACATTCGTTGCCCGGATTCTTCCTGTAATTCAGCAGACGCGTCATTAAAGATTTCGACAGCAAGAAGGCGCAGGTCTTCGTCTGGGTTGTCCACAAACCGCTGCCCACCGAAACCAACAGTGTTGGGGTACACGATCTGCGCCCACACCCCGTGTTCGTCCATGTACTCAAGGCGCGGTTCGACACGCCACGCGCCCTGATGAATACCTTCATAACCGAGGCCCATGAAACTCATGCCGAGGTGTTTCTCACCATCACGATCGATGACCGATGATCCGCCGGCAATACCCATTTCGACGCCATCAAACATCCACGCCAAGCGCCCATTGCTTTCCTCGACCCGGGGCAACCGATCCGCATATTTCGAAGGCGCTCGCGACGACCAAAGGTCGGCCGGTTCGGTCAGATGGGTATCGACATCGACAATCAAAACATCGGGTTCGAGGCCGAGGACTTCGGTAAACGAGTTCATGTTGCGAGTCTGCCACTACCGTTCCGTTTATGTCGTTTCAACTCACAGGTCTGTCTGAAAAAGTCGCAATCGTTACAGGCGCAGGCCGGATGCGTTCTATTGGCCGGCCCATTGCCGTTGAGTTAGCCCGCGCTGGTTGTGATGTCGTCATCACTGGCACCGGTCGCGCTCCTGCTGACTACCCCGCCGATGAACAAGCGGCAGGTTGGCGCGATATCGAATCGGTTGCCGAGGAAATTCGCGCCCTCGGAAGGCGATGCATTCCCGTCGTGAGCGACATCGCAAATGCCGACGCAGTAGGTGCGCTCGTTGCCCAGACAATTAGCGAACTCGGGCGCGTCGACATAGTCGTAAATAACGCGGGCGCTGCTCGTGGTCCCGACCGTTTCAACGTTGTCGATCTTGATCCCGCCGAATGGCGCAAAGTGATTGACGTGAATCTCAACGGCACGTTCTTATTGAGTCGTGCAGTAGCCAAGCATTGGCTCGCCGTTGAGCAACCAGGTTGCATCGTGAATATCTCAAGCGTTGGCGGAAAGATTGCCGGCGCCGGTACTGCTGCCTACTCAGCAAGCAAAGCGGCCATCCATGCACTCGGCGCGGCAATGGCTGCCGAGCTCGGACCATTCGGTATTCGCGTCAACGCCATCTGCCCTGGCATCGTCGACACGAGTCGACTCGATGACATCGACCGCGGCGAGAACTGGGAACGCCTGCGCAACATCATCCCCATGCGACGCCACGGCACCGGCGAAGACATTGCCAACATGTGCGTCTACTTGTGCAGCGATCAGGGCTCGTGGATCACAGGCCAGGCCATCAATGTCGACGGCGGACAGCTCACGATTCGTTGAACAGGGCTCGCGCCCGACTCATCTCCATCGCATCGGCTGCGTGTCACCGGCGACATACAACGGATGTCCGGGATGGCCCGCCTTTGTGAGTTTCAGTGCGTGGAGCTCAACGCCCGCTTCGCAGAGCATCGTGCGCACCACTTCGCCCCGCCCCTGCAACTCACCATGGGTACCCCATGCCGCAATCACTAGATCGGCATTATTCGCTGCGCTCAAAATTGTCTCGTTGTTGCCCGAACCAACGGGGTCTTTCGCCGTTCGCAATCCGGCAGGGTTCGTCGACCGATACGCAAAGATGTTCGTTGTCACCATCGACCCATATCCCCACGCCTGAGCAAACCCCACACAACGACGATTGGTGGGATCGAGTTGAAACGCATCGGCCGTCGACGGATTAAGCATGAGGAAATTCACCGTTGGCAGCGACGAATCCCAGACGCGAGTGAGCAGGTAGCGGTGCTTGCGATCAGCGGAGAAGGTCGCAGTCGCGTCACCCCATGCTCCTGATGACGATTCGGTGATGGTTGATTGAGCGATGACTCACACGGTATGCCCTCCCCGATGCACCCAGTCACCCAGTCACCAACAACCGCGGCCTCGGCCTCGGCCTCGGAAAGACCTGTGCTTCGACTCGTTCCGGCACGCTTGA
>CAMAYJ010000108.1 GCA_945862505.1 Bifidobacterium breve
ATTGCCGAGCGGTAGCCGCCAGCGCAGAACACGACGGTTGGGGCGTTCGGGTCAAGTTCGCTCAGGTTGCGAAGGAGCGATGGTAGGCCGATGTGTTTCGCGCCGGGAACGGAGCCGAGGGCCACTTCCCCAGGATTACGAACGTCAACCAGAACAAGATCTTTCACGGATGCGATTCGTTCTGCGAGATCGTCAACTGAGAGCCGTGACAAGCGTTCGACATGTTCAGGATTAGAAACGAAGGTGGCGATTGGTTCTGTGAGGGCACCAATGACGTTGTCGAAACCAATGCGAGCGAGCCGCATCTTCGCCTCAGGTTCGTGACCAAGATCGGTCACCAAGATGATGGGTGTTCCTGGCTCCATAACCTCGCCGGTGTACTCGGCGAATCGACCGCCAAGGCCAATGTTGATTGATCCGCGTAGATGTCCTTGCGAAAAAGCAAGGTCATCGCGTGCGTCAATGACAACAGCGCCGCCGGCTTGATGCTTGAGAACCGTTGCAAGGTCAAGTCCCTTGACGGTGACATCGTGATCAAGGAGCGCGCGTGACTCGCGGTTCTTGTTTGCAGCAAAGGCGAAATACAACGGAGCTACTGATTGACCTTGAGTGACGACATCGACGAAGTCCTCAGCAACCATTGGCTGCAGCGCATAATTCATGCGTCGTTGCTCGCCAATAGTCGACACAGTTTCGGTAGACAGATTTTTTCCGCAGGCAGATCCGGCACCGTGCGCGGGATAAACCTTCGTCTCGTCGGGCAGGGTCATCAACTTGTCGTGCAGTGAGCGATAGAGCTGGAAGCCAAGTTCCTCTGCAGTGACACCAACCGATGCAAGAAGGTCAGGACGACCAACATCACCAATGAAAAGGGTGTCTCCGGTGAGCACGGCAGCTGGTGTGCTGTCGGGACCATTGGGGCGAACGACAACGCAAATGGATTCAGGCGTATGTCCAGGAGTTTCAAGGATCTCAAGGTCAGCACTGCCGAGGCTGATGCGGTCGCCGTTGGAATGAGTCTCAATGGGGAAACCGACGCGTCCAGCAGCTGCGGCTCCGTAGACGATGTCGGCATCAGTGCGGGCCGCAAGTTCAAGGTGGCCAGAAAGAAAGTCGGCGTGGAAATGAGTCTCAATAACTTTTGTGATCGTGAAGCCGTGAGCTTCAGCATCGGCGAGGTACTGGTTGACATCGCGCTGTGGATCGACGATCACAGCGTGGCCAGTCGATTCATCGGCGATGAGGTAGCTCGCGTGGGACAAACAGTCGAGGTAGTACTGCTTGAGGAACATGGGCGTCTCCTTTGCCTTGCATTGCGGTGAGATCATGATACCCTATGGGGTATGTGTAAACAAACAACATGCAGAAAATGTGGTCGTCCGTCGTGGGCTGGATGTGGAGCTCACGTCGAACAGGTGCTTGGAAACGTGCCGAAAGCCGAGCGCTGCCAGTGCAATGCAAAGAGCAGCGTGAGCGGTTCAAAGCGCACGACACCCAAGAAGGAATCAGTCACCGTCGGAGCATCGTCCGAAAAGAAGCGCTGGTTCCGACGGTGAGCCAGTTCCCTCCTCGAACAATGTGGGAAGAGCGCTATGGCGCTGAGGAGTTCATCTTCGGAACTGACCCGAATGATTTTCTTCGTGAGAACCTTTCGGCACTTGGTTCCGGGAACGTCCTTTGCTTGGCCGAAGGTGAAGGACGAAACGCTGTCTTTCTCGCCGAGAACGGCCTCGCTGTGTCGAGCGTTGACCTCACCGAAACGGGTGTGGCGAAAACACATCGACTCGCAGCTGAGCGTGGAGTCGTGGTCGATGCGGTCACAGGAGATTTGGCTGACTTCGATCTTGGTATCGAAAAATGGGATGCAATCGTTTCGATCTTCGCTCACACACCACCGGCGATAAGGATCGATTTGCACCGGCGAGCAGTCGCCTCTCTTGTGCCAGGCGGAATATTCCTCCTTGAGGCGTATACCCCTGATCAGGTTGGTCGAGGAACGGGCGGACCGCAGGTGCCGGAACTTACGATGACGGCCGAAGGGCTGCGTGACGAACTCGAGCCACTCGAATTTCTCATAATTCAGGAACTCAAACGAGATGTGATCGAAGGACCGGGACATACCGGTGAAGGCGCGGTTGTCCAAGTGATTGCCCGCAAGGCCAAGTGAAAGAAGTAGGCGTATGGAAATCAAGGCAGATGTAAAGATCGACCTGCAAAAGCGACTTCGTCGTATTGAGGGTCAGGTTCGAGGTATTCAAGGAATGCTTGAAGAAGACCGAGAGTGTCGCGACATCGTCACGCAGATCGCTGCGGTAACGAAGGCGATGGAACAGGTCGGCTTCAAGATGCTTGCGTCCGGACTTGTTTCGTGTCTGCAGGACCCTGAGCGGTCGGCTGCAGAGGGCTATCCCGTTGAAGAGGTAGAGCGCCTCTTCCTCAAACTGACCTAAGTCGTTCGCCAACCAAAGCGAGGAGAAGCACATGACTGAACACACCCATGGCAAAGAGGTGCTGCGGCCACTCGCGATGGAGGGCCGAGCACTCCGCCAGATGATCCCTGATGTGTATGCCGGCTTTGCCGAACTCAGCAAAGCAGCGATGGCGCCCGGTGCTCTTGAACTGAAGACAAAAGAACTCCTGGCTTTGGTGATGGGCATAACTCTTCGTTGCGACGGCTGTATTGCCACCCATGCTCGAGGTGCAGCTTCGGCTGGAGCTACTCGTGAAGAAGTCGCGGAAGCAATTGGCGTCACGTTGTTGATGAACGGTGGACCAGGAACGGTCTACGGTCCCCGCGCCTATGACGCGTTCTGTGAGTACATCGAAGCAATCGAAGCCAAGGACGCTCCGGCTGCTGATTGACGGCATGTGTCGCAACATTCCGTCATGGCGTCGACATCGTCGCTAGGGTCACGCCGTGGCGAGTGACTTTCAAATGAAGGCAATGAACAAGGTGCATAGCGCGACACTGAAGTTGAGTGGCGGTCGGCTCGGTTGGCACATGTATGGAATGCCGGTTGTGGAACTCACAACGATCGGCCGTAAGTCAGGACAACCGCGCACCTCGTTGTTGACCTCACCAGTGCAGAACGGTGATGCATTTGTGATCGTCGCGTCACGCGGTGGCGACGACATCAATCCGGCCTGGTTCCTGAATCTCAAAGCGAATGCTGAAGTCACGGTGAAATCGGGGCGCAAACCGGCAGTGAACATGCGCGCGCGTATCGCCGACGGCACGGAACGCGACGAGCTCTGGAAACGCATCATGGACTACAAACCGCACTACGGCGGCTACCAGAAGAAGAC
>CAMAYJ010000109.1 GCA_945862505.1 Bifidobacterium breve
CGGAACATCGTTGAACAGATGGCCATTGCCGCTGGCATTCCTGTTCCTGCAGTTTTCGTTGTTGATGATCCTGCTCCGAATGCATTTGCTACGGGGCGTAATCCGAAGCATGCAGCGATCACTGTGACGACTGGTTTGTTGGCGGTTATGTCCCCTCGAGAATTGCGCGGAGTCATTGCGCACGAGACGGGACACATTGTGAACCGTGACATTGCAGTCACAACGCTTGCTGTGCTGGCTGTCGGTGCGATTGCGGTCATCGCACAGATCGGAATTCGTATCGGTTTCTTCAGTGGCGGCCGACGCAATGAAGCGGCAGGGGCGATGATGCTTGTGGGCATCGTCCTCTACCTCATCGCAGTGCCTGCCGGAATGCTTCTGCGGGCAGCGCTTTCGCGAAAGCGAGAAGGAATGGCTGACGCGACGGCGGTCGAACTCACTCGAGAGCCTGGGGGTATTCGCTCTGCGCTCGAGAAACTCGAAGCCGATACAACCGTGATTTCGAGTCCTTCAGCGGCGAGTGCGCACCTGTGGATCGAGTCACCCCTTGAGCGCAGCGGGAGTGAAGGCATTCAGGGCGCCTTCGGTCGGCTTATGGATACCCATCCGCCTTTGGCAGAGCGAATCGCAATTCTTCGTGCCATCGAAGGCCTTGATCCCGAGGGTCGAGGGCCGAATGATCCCCCTTCATCCTCAGCCTTTTCTTGAGTTCACTGCGGTAATGGTGTGAACCCCCTCAGCATTGGCCATACTTGTGGACCGGTTTCAGGAAGGCATTCATGAAGTTCACTGTCGGTTCCAAGGTCATCTATCCCGCGCACGGCACTGCCGAGGTCACTGGTCGTTCGACCCGAGTGGTCGATGGCAAGAAGGTCAAGTACCTCGAGCTGTCGGTTGCGGCTGGTGACGACTCATGGCGCGGCGGGAATCTCAAGGTGTCGGTGCCCGAGGATCGCGCTGAAGACCTCGGTGTTCGTCAGGCTATTTCTGAAGAAGAGGTCGAAGACGTACTCGCAGTGCTCGCGGTGCGTAACGTTCGCGTTCCTACAAACTGGTCACGTCGATTCAAGAACCATCAAGAGAAGATGAAGTCGGGCGACATCTACGAATGTGCCGAGGTTGTTCGTAACCTTGCGCTTCGCGATCGCCAGTCATCGCTCTCAAGCGCCGAGAAAGCAATGCAGATCCGTGCGCGCCGAATTCTTGTTTCTGAACTTGCAGTGTCGTGGAACACCACGATGGAAGACGCCGGTGCTCGCGTCGATCTCGTTCTCGCTGAAGATTGAGCCTTAGTCCGCTTTCTTGGCGGGTTGAATGACATCTTTCAGTGCTTCATCGGAAAGAACGAACGCGTCGTTCGTGGCTTCCGCGCCTGGCTCCACAAGTTCCGGCCATTGCGTGCCGGGCAGGACTGCAACTTCGAAGAGTTCGGTAACTGATCCTTCGAAGCGCATGAAACCGACGACCTCGCCGCTGTTGATGTCGACGGCCCAGACGCCGCACTCGCGTGGTGTGTCTGCCTGAGTGATCGGGAGCCCGTCGAACACCGTCTCGCGAACTTTCGAGAGACCGATGAACGCGATGTTTCCGACGAACGAAAGGCCGCGGGTGAAGCCGGGGAGAATGGCAATGGTTTCGCGTTCACCGGTTTCGATGTCGACAGTGCACAACGCACCACGACCCGACTCAAGGACCCACAACTTGTTGTTATGCCAGCGGGGCGAGTGAGGCATTGAAAGACCGACGGTGATTGGAGCGCCACCTTCGATGTCGAGAATTGCTCCACCTGCGGCCTTGTCCTCGCGCCAACCGTTGGGCGTGTCGGTCATGCCGAGAACGGTGACGTACTTCGGGCGTCCTTCGACCATGGCCAAGCCATTGAGGTGGCAGCGATCGTCGGCAGAGAGGCCGGAAATGAATTGCGGGCGCCACTGCGGAGCGAACGAGTTCTCGCGATCGAACTTCACCAAGCAAGAGAAGCGTGTGGCGACGGCCCAAAGTTCTCCGTCGGCGTCGTAGCCAAGATCGTGGATACGAATGTCGCCGGTGGTGTGACCGCGGCGAGGCATGTAGCAAGCGTCGATGCGGCCTTCGGGGTCAATCGTGGAAGCGGCAGCTTGTTGGTTCCAGAATTCCCACACGGTTGTCTTGGTGCCCAGCGCCAACTTCGCGCCTTGCACGGCAACACCCATCGGGCTTGGGAAGTAGCGAAGGTGCGTGTTGACCTTGTCGCCGTCGCGACGGACGAGAACAAGACGACCGCTCTGGTAGGTGGTAACTGCGAGAGAACAATTCGCGGCTTCGAGAATGCTGGCAAACGAGCCAGTGAACACACTTGAGAAATCGGTGGGGATGGCGCCATCGGGTTCTTCAGTGAGCCCAACCTTGACGGCTTCGGCCGAACGGGTTTTTGAAGGCTGGATGGGGGGTGGGTCGGCGAAAACATCGTGAGCACGAACCGCAACGGGATCGACGATGTCCCAGACCTTCTTCATCTCTTCAGCGTTGCGTTCCCACTTTGAGGCCTGCGGAGCTTCGAGTGTTGTTGCCGAGAGTGGGAGTTCGCCGCCTGTTTCGGTATCCCAGGTGAGATCGAGATTGGCGCAGAGACGTGCGAGTTCTGTATCGGGATCAGCAAGCAACGCTGAATAACTTGTGACACACCAACGATCGGGATCGAGTGCCTCAAGGTCATCGAGCATCATCGTGGTTGCTGTTACCCACTGATTGGCCACGATCTCGGGGAGTGATTTTCCAATGAGGTCGCGCCAACCGGGAGTCAGAAGAAGCGACCAACGGTCGCCTGTCCACTCCGGCAGATCGGGGTAGGTGACGAACCGACCAGATCGCCAAGCGTCAAGCATGCTGCTGATGGTTTCGCGCGGGTCACGCCATAAGTACACGAACTTTGCATCGGGGTATGCAGCCGCAAGGAATGGGATGCGCAGAGAGTTCTTCGGAGTTTTTTCGATCATGCGCACAACCGAGCCGGGCTGTACTGGTTCGCCATCGCGATTCTTCAGTCGTCGAACAAATGAGCCGCTGAGCTTTTCAACTACCCCAGAAGTGATGTCTTCTTCGGTGAGACGGTTTGAGTCCCAACCATGAGACGCGGGTGCGAGCGCGGGGAATGCCTCGATGAGTTGATGGCTTTCGCCGCCGATTGTGTAGGACTCTTTGGCGCGCATCATCGCTTCGAACAACATCGTGCTGC
>CAMAYJ010000110.1 GCA_945862505.1 Bifidobacterium breve
TGGGCGATCGCCTACAAATTTCCGCCCGAAGAACGAACAACCAAACTCATCGACATCCAGGTGTCGATCGGACGCACGGGTCGGGCAACTCCGTTTGCTCAACTTGAACCTGTCTTCGTCGGAGGATCGACGGTTGAGTTCGCCACGCTTCACAACCAGGACCAAGTCGCGGTGAAAGACGTTCGTCCCGGGGACACCGTGATCGTCCGTAAAGCGGGCGACGTGATTCCTGAGGTGGTCGGGCCGGTTCTAAGCGAACGACCGAAAGGGTTGCGCAGGTGGATTTTTCCCACGAACTGCCCGGTGTGCGGTCACAAACTGGTACGACCCGAGGACGAAGCAGTTCATCGATGTGTGAATCTTTCCTGCCCGGCTCGCGTCGCTGAAGCGATTGAACACTTTGCTTCTCGCGGAGCGATGGATATCGAAGGTCTCGGCGAACAACGAGTGCAACTGTTCTGCGAACTCGGTTTATTGAATGACGTTGCTGACATCTATTCGCTAGATCCAGAGCGACTCAAGGGGCTCGACAAGTTCGCCGATGTTTCGGTGCAGAAGCTGCTTGACGCAATCGAAGGTTCGAAGTCAAAGCCACTCGCCAATCTTCTTGTCGGTTTGAACATTCGACATCTCGGGGGAGCCGGGGCAGTCGCGCTTGCTGAACACTGCGGGCATCTTGATCGAATTGAATCTGCGACGGAAGAAGAGTTAGCCGGCGTCGAAGGTATGGGAGCGATCATCGCTCGCTCCGTGCATGGTTGGTTTGCCGATGCAACAAATCGCGCTGTCATCGAGAAGTTGCGCGCTGCCGGAGTGAACTTTCAAGGACCAGAGGCCTCTGACCTTCCTCAAACCCTCGAAGGGCTGATTGTGGTTGTGACCGGAACGCTCGATGGGTTTACGCGCGACGAAGCCGAAGCAGCCGTCAAGGGTCGTGGCGGTAAATCTCCGGGAAGTGTTTCGAAGAAAACGACTGCAGTCGTGATTGGCGTCGGCCCCGGTGCCTCGAAGGTGACGAAGGCAGAAGAACTCGGTGTTCCCATTCTCGACGAGGCAGGTTTCCTTGAACTGCTTGAAACCGGTACCTTGCCGTCTTCAGTTCGCACTCAGGGGGATTCGTGACTATTGAAGCAGTGGTGTTTGATTTCGGCGGCGTGTTTACGAGCTCACCGTTTAGTGGTCTTCATAAGTGGCACACCGAACGCGGGCTTGATCCAGAGCTGGGCTTACGCGCGGTGTTTGGCCCTTACGACCAAGACACCGATCATCCGTGGCATCAGCTCGAACGAGGCGAGATCGCGCTTGAAGCGGCCGCCGAACAAATCAAAGCCGTAGGTGCCGAGATGGGGATCGACATCGACCTCAAAGAAATGTTTGGTGCTTTGGGTGGCGAATCAGGGGCCCGTAGTGACGTTGTCGAAAAAGGATTGGCATTGCGGGCGAGCGGTTATCGCACCGCTCTCATCACAAACAACATCAAGGAATTCTCCGATGGCTGGCGGGCAATGATCCCAGTTGACGAATTGTTCGAGATCATTATTGACTCGTCCGCAGTTGGAATCCGTAAGCCAGACCTTCGGATCTACGAGATGACACTCGGCCAACTCGGGGTCGCTCCCGAGAATGCTGTCTTTCTTGACGATGCTCCCGGCAACATCATTGCGGCCCGCGCTGCGGGGATGCATGCGATCCTCGTGGAAGATGACCACACGGGAGCGTTCGCTGAGCTTGATCGATTGCTCGCTGACGGCTGACAACAAGTATTCGTTGTGCGAGCGGCGTTTAGACGACGGTGAAGCACCAACTTCGACGTGAAGAAACCGCGGGGCCGAACGCTGTTTGCCAGTAGGTGGCAATCATGCAGTTCTGTCCTGCGGGAAGTGTTTCGTAAACCTTGCCGGCTCCTGCTTTGAACGTCACCTGATTGGTTTGTGGAACGACATTGGTCTGATCAAGCGGAAGAGGAATTCCGTTAAGCGTTAGTGACGCTTCGTATCCCGGGGCCATGTCGACACCGATGAGGTCTTGTTGAAGAATTTTTGCGCCGGGCGTTGGTATGAGCCGTTGAATTCGTCCGCCATCGAGTTCGGTGGTGTCAGATATTCCGAGGCGAGTAACCATGACAACACACACAGCAACAATCGCAAGAAGGCCGATGTACGCGATGTAGCGCGGCTTGAATCGACGATTTGGGTTGGACGTAACCGGCGCAGCGGTTGTGTTGGAGTTGTTGCTTTCGTTCGACGGGTTAGAAGTGGTCACCGTCAGAGTCTGCCTGCTGCGAGCGCCTATGCGGTTCTCAGGGGCGACGATTTTCCGTCTGTTCTTCGGGGAGGGTGACCGAAATCTTGGAGTCAGAGAACTAGCCTCGTCCTGTGTCCAACGCCCGTGGTGCCGACCGCATCGGTCAGGTGCTCGGGGGGCGCTACCGGCTGTTGGCCCCCATCGGCACCGGCGCCTCCGCGACTGTCTACCTGGCCGATGACGTAGTTCTTCGTCGCCGCATCGCGGTCAAAGTGCTCCACGACGCGCTCGCGAGCGATGCGTCGTTTCTGAAACGGTTCCAAGCCGAAGCCCGTTCAGCAGCCGGGCTGAACCATCCGCACATCATGGCGGTGCACGATTGGGGGCAGGGAGAGGTTCCCTACCTCGTCACGGAATTACTTGATGGGGGTTCGCTTCGAGCAATGCTCGATGCCGCCAATTTCCTTGATCTCGCTCAAGCACGACACGTAGGTGTCGATACTGCACGAGCACTTGATTACGCCCATCGACGCGGCTTTGTGCATCGAGACATCAAGCCAGCGAATCTTCTGTTCGATGACGAAGGAACGTTGCGGATCGCCGATTTTGGTCTCGCCCGAGCGCTTGCGGAAGCGGCATGGACCGAACCGGCTGGTGCGATACTCGGAACGGCTCGTTATGCATCGCCGGAACAAGCCCAGGGTGTTTCGCTCGATGGTCGCAGCGACGTCTATTCGCTCGGTCTTGTCATCATCGAGTCCGTTACGGGCCGACTGCCGTTCACAGCAGACACCACGCTTGGGACCCTCATGGCTCGTGTCGATCGTGACGTTCCTGTTCCCGATGAACTCGGAGCCCTCGCTCCAGCGTTGCGCGCTGCGGGTGTTTCCAACCCGGCGAACCGTCCCGATGCTGGCGAATTCGCCACACTGCTAATGGCCGCAGGCGATCT
>CAMAYJ010000111.1 GCA_945862505.1 Bifidobacterium breve
GAGCGCATCCTGCGTGCCGTTGAAGCCGATCCGACCGTTGAGATCACCATCGACATCGCCTCCAAGCGCGTTGTCGTGGCTTCGCTCGACATTGACGTGGAGTTTCCGCTCGACAATTCGACCCAGGAACGATTCCTGAATGGCCTCGACGACATCGCCATCACACTTCAGCACGTCGACGCGATCGCAGCCTTCGAAGCAACTCGACCGGTGTGGATGCCGGCAACGAATCGCTGAACTAGCTGAGCGAGCCCGGCCGTGAAACCGCGGTCGGGTCTTCGCCGGTGTCACGGACCCGCACGATGCGGTTCAGTGCGTTGAGCAGCGCTCGGGCAGAGGCTTCGACCACATCGGTGGACAGGCCACGACCTGGCATCGAAACACCATCGACCTCGAAGCGCAGGGCAACATCGGCCAATGCATCGACCCCACCGGTCACTGAGGTGACGGCGTAGTCGGTGAGGGTGCCGGCAATGCCAGTCGCTTTGTGGATGGCGGCGCAAGCGGCATCGACCATGCCTGAACCTTCAGCGGTCGCTTCGATCTTGGTGCCATCGTGATCGAGCACAATCGTTGCCGTAGGCGTGGAACTCGAACCACCATGGCTATCAAGCGAGATAAGTGAGAAGGCATAGCGAACGGTGTCGCCCATCTCCTCGGCGACCAATGCTTCGAGGTCGGCATCGCTCAGTTCAACCTTACGGTCGGCCAATTCTTTAAAGCGAGTGAATACCTGATTCAGTGCGTCACCGTGTAGGTCGTAACCCATCTTCTTCAGTGTGTCGGCGAACGCGTGACGGCCCGAGTGCTTGCCCAGAACGATCTTCGATTCGCCCTGACCAACGGCGGCTGGGTCCATGATCTCGTAGGTGGTGCGCTCGTTCAGAACGCCGTGCTGATGAATACCTGATTCATGCGCAAATGCATTACGGCCGACAACAGCCTTGTTGTACTGCACCGGATAACCGGTCAGGCGGCTGACCAGCCGCGACGTGCGGGCCAACTCTTCTGACTTGATGCCGGTATCGATGCCACCGAAGTAATCGGAACGGGTACGCAGCGCCATCACAATCTCTTCGAGCGCAGCATTGCCGGCACGCTCGCCCAAACCATTCACTGCACATTCGACCTGACGAGCACCTAACTGCACCGCAGCAAGCGAATTAGCAACGGCCATGCCCAGATCGTTGTGGCAATGGGTGGAAATGATGTAGTCGCCCTTGACGACCTTGCGGACATTGGCCAGACGTTCGGCGTATTCCTGCGGAACAGCAAAGCCCACAGTGTCGGGAATGTTCAGCGTGGTCGCGCCATTGTCGACAGCGATCTGCAGAACCTCGCACATGAAGTCGAAGTCGGAACGCGACGCGTCTTCTGGCGAGAACTCAACATCGTCGGTGTAGGAACGAGCACGAGCAACGCCCGACGCCGCCTCCGCCTTCACCTGATCGGGAGTCATACGCAGTTTGTGCTTCATATGCGTTTCGCTGGTGGCAATAAAGACGTGAATACGAGGATGCTCCGCTGATTCGATTGCTTCCCAGCACCGATCGACATCGCCCAGTGCTGTACGAGACAGCCCACAAATCACTGGTCCGCGCACAGACTTGGCAATGGCCTGCACCGATTCAAAGTCGCCCTGGCTCGCGATCGGGAAACCAGCCTCAATGACATCGACACCGAGACGAGCGAGTTGCTCTGCGATTTCGACCTTCTCGCCTTGATCGAGCGAGATTCCCGGCGACTGTTCGCCGTCACGAAGGGTCGTGTCGAAAATGATGACTCTGTCGGCTGCTGCGGTGGTATCGGTGGTGCTCATAACGGTGCCTTTCGGGGCATGTGGTGCTTTTCGGGGAACAAACGGAAACAGGCCGGAGAACGAAAAAACCTCCCGGCCCGAGGGCGCAGGAGGTTGGCAGGCGCCATATGTGGCACCCGCCTAACGAAGTAGAAGCTCCAAGGAGAAAGAACGCATGCCAAGAGTCTGCCGGGTTCCTATGGCGAAAGCAACCATGGGGCAATCCTCCCCTGCCCCAAAGGGACCGCTGGCCTCAGATGGCGTCGACGGAAACGACTCCGTCAATGGCACGCAGGCGCTCGCACACCTCGGCCGGCACTACACCGGTGATGGACAGCACCATCATCGCTGAGGCGCCGTTCGGGGCTTGGCCAACATCCATGTCGGCGATGTTGAGACCGGCTTCGCCGACGATGGTGCCGACGAGACCAATCATGCCGGGGCGATCGTCGTTGCGAACAACGAGCATGTGATTGGCCGGCGGAACATCAACGCGGTGATCGTCCACCATCACGAGGCGAGCTTCACCATCGAGACCCATGAGGGTGCCGGCAAGTGAATGAGCGCCACCACGAATGGTGATGAGATTCACGAAGTGATGCGCCGTGGTCGTGGTCGTTTCAGTAACGGTGATGCCGCGTTCTTCAGCCATCTTCGGCGCATTCACATATGACACCGGGTCATCGCTGATACGACCAAAGAAACCCTTGAGCAACGACAGCGTCAGGATGCGTGTGTCGTAACCGCCGATTTCGCCTTCATACGAAATCTCGAGCGCCTCAACACCTGTTGCGAGCCCGCCGAAGGTTGCGCCGAGACGTTCAGCAAGTGAGAGGAACGGGCGAACAGTTTCGCTGGCTTCAGATGCATTCACATTCACCGCAAACGGAACGAATTCGCCGGCAAGAGCGAGCCCAACCATTTCGGCGATGGTGTCGCCGGCCTTGTCCTGCGCTTCGTGGGTGCTGGCACCGAGATGCGGAGTAACAACAACCTCGGGGAGTTCGAACAACGGAGATTCAGTGGTGGGTTCTTTGTCGAACACGTCGATGGCCGCGCCACCGACATGACCAGAACGAATCGCGTCAGCCAGATCGCTTTCAACGATGATGCCACCACGAGCGACATTCACGATGCGAATGCCCTTCTTGGCTTTGGCCAAACGCTCAGCGTTAATAAGGCCAACAGTTTCCGGTGTCTTGGCAACGTGCAACGTGACGAAATCAGAAACAGCGAGCAATGTGTCGAGATCGACAATGTCGATGTTCATCTTGCGCGCCATCTCGGGAGCAACGAAGGGGTCGTAGGCGACAATCTTCATGCCGAACGCCATCGCCCGCTGGGCGACGAGTTTGCCGATGCGACCGAGACCGACAACACCGAG
>CAMAYJ010000112.1 GCA_945862505.1 Bifidobacterium breve
GCATTGGCGACAATGACATCGAGGCGACCGAAGCGGTCGACGCCTTCGGCAACGGCTGCATCAAGCGCAGCCTGATTACGAACATCGGCCACATGAGCAACGATCCCGCGACCTTCCTTCTCGACCATTCGAGCGGTCTCGTGGAGGTCTTCCTCGGTTGCTGCTTCGTAGGCAACATCGGGAAGGATCGGTGCGCAGGCATCGACGGCGATGATGTTGGCGCCCTCGGCGGCAAACCGACGAGCATGGGCACGGCCCTGGCCGCGTGCCGCGCCAGTTATCAGCACGACCTTGTCTTCAAACCGACCCCTTCCACTACTGAGATCTCGGCTCACGGTTCCCCTTCTCGCCGTCTTTCCCTCCGCCGGTCAATTCCGGCGTCTCTTTCCTACTACCTCTAGCCCCTACTACCTCTATCGTTTTGGCATGGCTCCTGAGATTGCTGATGCCCTGACCGACTTCACTCGCGGATCGTTCACTTTTGAAGGCGAGACCCACGAGGTTTTCCGCAGTGGCACGGGACCAGCGGTGATCGTGATGGCTGAGATTCCGGGCATCACGCCGAATGTGGCGAACTTTGCGCGTCGGGTGTGTGAACTCGGGTGCTCGGTCTACTTGCCCGTGCTCTTCGGAACGCCTGGTCGGGCCCCGAGCGGTAGCTACATCGCGAAGTCGATGGCGAAGGGATGCGTGTCGAAAGAATTCGCCGCGTTCGCAACGGGTAAGACCGAACCATTGTCGATCTGGTTGCGCGCGCTGGCTCGTCATGCGCACGCGGAATGCGGAGGTCCGGGAGTTGGCGCGATCGGAATGTGTTTTACCGGTGGCTTCGCTCTTGGCATGACCGTTGATCCCTCGGTGATTGCGCCGGTACTGAGTCAGCCCTCGTTGCCGTTGCCCGTTTCGAAGAAAGCGAAAGCCAGCATTCATCTCTCGCCTGAAGATCTGCGTGTCGTGAAAGACCGCGTGGCGAACGATGACATTTGTGTTCTCGGTATGCGGTTCACCAACGACCGCGCGGTGCCAGCAGAACGATTCGCAACGCTGCGCAAAGAACTCGGCGACGGCTTTATTGGCGTTGAGATCGATTCCTCCGAAGGCAACCAGTGGGGAATTCCGAAAAACGCGCATTCGGTGGTGACCGAACATCTCGTTGACGAGCAAGGTCATCCCACACACGACGCACTGGTTCAGGTCTTGGGGTTCTTTCGGGAGCGGTTGCTGCCGGCGTCCTGAACGGCGTCGTGATTGTCAAGGTGGATCGGCACTGAACCGTGCGTCACTGAACCAGTCGGATGTGTGCGCCGGCGGGCAGCGTCTCGACGAGAGAGCAGTGCCTCGATGATGTCGCCAAGGTGAAACGGATCGTTCATCCATTGAGGGAGGCGTCGACGATCGGTGGTGTCGACCCCGAAAGAGGCCTGGTGTTGCGCAAGCGCGTGACTGGCCTCGCCGGCCGGGGCCGGCGGTGGTGCGCCGGGAGGTTGCGGATCGACAGTTGCGGAAACTTCTGAGCCATCGGGTCGCCAGAAGTGCAACTCGCCGCCATCGTCGCGGCCGACCGCAATGCCGCGACGGTGAACAACTCCGTGATGAAAGCGACAGAGGGGTACGAGATTCTCGACGTCGTCGTGACCGCCAACGGATCGGTGGTGGCGATGGTGCAACTGCACGACGGTGGAGGTGCAGCCGGGCCAGGTGCAGGAGCGATAACGGGCGTGCACAGCACGCCGAAGATGGGGAGTGATTGTCGAGGTGCGACGCCCGAGGTGGAGCGGGTCGCCGTTGTTGTCCTCGAGCACGGTTTGCAATCCAGCGTCGCAAGCGAGCCACCGGGCTGCATCGCGACGCAACACGACGCCAGCAGGTTCGAGCACATCGGTAGTGCCGGGTTCGACGCCGGGGAGAGGAGTGGGGTGCAACAATGTGTCGACAGGGACATGCACAACGATCTGTGTGGCAAACCCTGATGCTTGAAGCTCGCCTGGGACATGGGCACTCGCGAGTTCGCACAGACGTAGGAGGCCCTCGGCCCGCCATTGTTCGCGATTCAAATGTTCATGCGGGACTTCATCGAGATCGGCCGGAACTCCACGAAGAACAGGCGTGCCATCGGCGAGAGCACCTTCTTTACGTTCGGCGCGCACATGAGCCGTGACGGCATTGAGCGCGGAAAGCACAAGCGCTCCATGAATATGGTCGAACGACGCACGTAGTTCGATGCCATGGTCGTTGTGGAACACGACAACGCGACCGATTGGTGACGCGTCGGGATCCTCGGGCTTTGGATCCTCTGGCGAAGCGGCAACTGAGCGCCAGGAACTGCATACTTTTTGGAGCTGCCCCATTGAGGTGTACTGAGAAAGATCGACAAGTGCGGCTTCGGAGTCGGGGGCAGCAACTTTGGCGATCATTACCGCTTTATCGGCTGAAAGTCGCCCTTCGACAAGGGCATCGCCCACTACGGGGAGATCGTGCACGGCGCGCCCGAGTGCTGCAGTGTTGCGAGCATTCGATGGCGAAAGCTGACATTGCCACGATGCATACCGTTCAATGGTTCCGCAGTCGAACTCCTTGTGCAGTTCGCGGGCTTCGATCTCGGCCAGCACGAGGCCGAGTTCGGCCCGAGCCGAAGAAAGTAACGAGGCAATGCGCTGCGATTCGGCCACGAGCTGGTCATTGCTGAGCGAGGACAATCGGCCAAGCAGATCGGCAGTCGGGCGCGATCGCAACGCATGAGCATCGGCGCCAGCGCCCACACCTTCTGCCGCATTGGCGTGAGTGATGTGGGCCGAGGGAACCCACTGCGAACGTGTATCGAACATGTGTACGAAGATACGCTTCCCATGTGACAGCTCCTATGGGTCATTCGAATCAAATCCCCGACCGCCAGACACGGTCAGCACCGTCGGACCTCATCACTAGGGTGACCGCACCATGACTTCCCTTTTCGACGACGGCCCGTCGCGCCCGAACTCCGACCTTCTCGAGGGCCTCAATCCCGTCCAGCACGAGGCCGTGATCCATTCCGAAGGCCCGCTGCTCATCATTGCTGGGGCCGGTTCGGGAAAAACTCGTGTGCTCACCCAGCGCATTGCCCACCTGATCCGC
>CAMAYJ010000113.1 GCA_945862505.1 Bifidobacterium breve
GGTGCCGCACGAATCACCGAACTCGAAACAGTTCGTGCGTTCCTCACCAACTTCTCAGCAACAACCGTTGCGACCGTCGTTGGCTTAGATGCGGAACGCATTGTCCAACTCGCACTTGAGTTTGCCGACGCGCCAACTGCATCGGTCCACATGTCGACAGGCGTGAATATGGGCCGCCAAGGCGCTCTCGCCTACTGGCTCATGCATCTGCTTTCACTGCTCACTGGTAATTTCGATCGCAAGGGCGGAAATATTCCGTCGACTCGAGGAACTGATCCGGCCCCAGCTGCCGCAGGAAGCGAGCTGGAATCGTTCATCGATAGCCCTTGGGGCACGTATCGCCCCACAGTGTCTTCTCACCCGTGCGCACTGCTCATCGACATGATCCGCGATGGTGTCGTGAAGGCGCTCTTCGTTACGGCAGGAAACCCCGTGCTCACGATGGGTGGCGGCCCCGAATTGGCCGAAGCGCTTGCGTCACTCGATCTTCTCGTCACCGTCGACCTCTATCGCAACGCCACCGGAGAACTCGCCGATTGGGCGTTGCCAGCCACCGACTGGTTCGAACGAGAAGATCTCAACACGTTCGTGCAGGGCACCCTGGTGACGCCGTATGTGCAGTGGGCCGGCGCGATTGTTGAACCGATTGCTGATCGCCGCACGGAACAACACATCTTTAATGACATTGCCGAAAAGGCTGGCGCTCCGATCATGTTCCCGAACGGAACAGACATGCTGGCCGCTATTAACGATGGCGCGCTCAATCGACATGGCCTTTCGTTGCAATCGTTGCGGGATCTACCTAACGGCATTGCTGTACTTGAACAGGTTGCGCCCGGTTCCTTCCTCGACACGATGCGCCCCGGAGGAACCCTTGAAGGCGATCCGCCGATGCTGCGTATTGCCAAAGAGCGAACCATCGAACAATTCAACGAGCTCATCGCGGAACCTGCGGGCACGCTCAAACTTATTACTCGCCGCACTTCGCACACCATCAATTCGGCAATGCAGAACGTTGAGAAACTGAAGGCCAAAGGCGCCTCCGACAATCCGCTCTATGTATCGCCATCGGATGCAGACCGACTGTCGCTTACAGATGGAACTCGTGTGCGCATCGCCAATCAATGGGGCGCAGTCGAAAGCACGGTAAAGATCGACGAAACACTGCGCGACGGCGTCGTGGCTATGACTCACGGATTTGGCAACGCCAACACCAGCGGCATGCCTCACGCCCAGAACTTTCCCGGCGTAAATGTGAATGCGCTCGCTCCGGTCGGCCCGGGCTCCTTCGATCCGGTCAGCACGATGTCTCAGCTCACTGGAATTCCCGTAGAGGTCACGGCACTCACGCAGTAGCGGAACGCCTCAGCGCTCGCCCGGTAGGGTCGGCGCATGGAACTCGGAGCAATCACCAATCCCGATGCCGTCCAGTACGGCAAGCCCCTCGAAGGCGTGCGCATCCTCGCCCTCGAGCAGATGCAGGCTCTCCCTTACGCCACGCAACTTCTGGCTCGCCTCGGCGCCGACGTTGTGAAGGTCGAAAGCGTGAAGGGCGGCGACCTCGGCCGTGGTTCACAGCCCGGCATCACCGACCCCGACGGTCGATTCGTTGGCGCCACCTATTTGCGCAACAACCTCGACAAGAAGTCCATCTGTGTCGACCTCAAGGCCCCCGAGGGAAAGCAACTCATCCTCGACCTCGCTCCCAAGTTCGACATCGTCGCCGAGAACTTCAAAGGTGGCGCACTGTCACGTATGGGGCTTGGCTACGACGACATCGCTGCAGTGCATCCCGGTGTGATCTACCTCTCGGTTTCCGGCTTCGGCAATACCGTCGAAACTCCCTACGACGGCTGGCCGGCCTATGCAGCTGTCGCTGAAGCCATGAGCGGCATCTACGACTACAAGCTTGAGCCCGGACGTCCGCCTGCGGTGTCACCAGTTGGCGCCCTCGGAGACATTGGCACTGCGCTGTTCGGAACCATCGGCATCCTCGCCGCTCTTCGACATCGTGATCGCACCGGCCTCGGCCAGTACATCGACGTTGCCATGTTCGACGCAATGGTCTCGATGACCGACCTCGTCACCAACTTCTGGTCGCTCGGCCTGCGTCCCGCTCCGGGCCAAGGTTTGGCGATGGTCCTTGATGGTTTCGAAGCCTCGAATGGTTGGTTCATCATTCAGGTCGGGCGCGAGCACGAGTTTGAACGTCTCGCCAATCTCGTCGGCAAGCTGGAATGGCTCACCGACGAACGACTCTCAACTCGCGCCGGCTGGCGCGAACACATGGACGACATCCTCCGCCCCGGCGTGAAGGAATGGGCGGCCGACAAGACCAACATCGAGGCGTGCAAGGCGCTGGCCGACGCTGGCGTAGCTGCTGGACCCTGCCTCACTGCCCAGCAAGTCATCGACGACCCGCACGTCGCCGCGCGCAACATGCTCATGGAGATTCCTCGTCCCGAGGGAGGCGACCCGGTGCTCACCCCAGGTAATCCCATCAAGATGTCGCGGGTTTCCGAAGGTCCCGATGTGCGTATGCCCTGGCTTGGCGAACACACCAACGAGGTGCTCGCCGCTGAGCTTGGTCTTGATGACGCACGCATCGAACAGCTTCGTGCCCATGGAGTGATCGCATGAGCGAACTCTCCGCACACCCAGCAGTTGCTGCCGTTCAACAGCACGCCGGCAATTGGAATGCTCAGGATCGAACCGCTTGGCTTGCATTGTTCGATGACAGCGTCACGTTCGAGGACCCGGTCGGTAAAGCGCCAAAGGTTGGGCGTGCTGCTGCCGAAGGTTCTTGGGACAACTCCTTCACCGATGGTCGGGTCTGGACGCTGCACCCCCAGCGCATCATCCCCGGCGGCACCCACGAAGCCGCAGTCGAAATGCTCAACAAGGGCACTCTGCACGGCGAACTCGTGGAGTTACGCGGCATTGAGATCTACAAAGTGAACGACGCCGGCAAAATCATTTCGGTGCGGGCGTTCTTCGAACAGCCCACCGATTTCGAACTGAATCCGTTCTTTGTTCCTGAGGCTTGAATCCTGAATCACCGATCAACGCAGGTCCGATCGGCACAAAGACG
>CAMAYJ010000114.1 GCA_945862505.1 Bifidobacterium breve
AACTCAGCGTGGAACACCGTCTCAGAAGCGTTTCCTGATCGCTTTCTGCTTGGGCTCGGCGTGAGCCATGAAGTCATGGTGTCGGGGCTTCGTGGTCACGACTATTCAAAGCCCTATTCGGCGATGAAGTCGTACCTCGACGGGATGGATAATGGATTATTCACCGCCGCGCCACCGAGCGCTGCGCCCCAAAAAGTTTTGGCCGCTCTAGGGCCAAAAATGCTTGAGCTCGCTGCTGAACGCACGCAGGGTGCGCATCCATATTTCATTCCCGTTGAGCACACTGCATTTGCACGTGAGGTCATGGGTGATCGTGGCTGGCTGTGCCCCGAACAAGCCGTTGTTCTTGAAACCGATCCAGCGAAAGCTCGTGAGATCGCTCGCGGCCACATGTCGATGTATCTGACACTTCCGAACTACACGAACAACCTCAAGCGATTCGGATTCACCGACGCGGACGTTGCTGATGGTGGATCCGATCGCCTTGTTGACGCCATCGTGGTGTGGGGAGATGAAGCGGCGATCGCCGATCGGGTGAAGGCTCATCACGACGCCGGTGCAGATCACGTTTGCATCCAGGTTCTTCCTTCTGATGGGACTTCGATCCCAATGGAGACGTGGCAACGCCTTGCCCCAGCGCTGTTGGGCTGACCCGCCTCCGAACTGACCGATCGGGCCCTAGGCTGCAGAGGTGAGTTCACCGGTTACGTTCACCCGATCCCATGTGTGGTCGGTCTCCCATGTGGATGCTCCCGAGGTCATCACCTCGGCGTGGATCGACGAACAACTGGCGGAAACCTATGAGCGCGTTGGCGTTCGTCCCGGGCTTCTTGAATCTGTCGCGGGTATCCGGGCGCGTCGGTGGTGGCCTGAAGACATCACATTCGATGACGCCGCCGCGCGGGCCGGAGCTCTTGCTCTTGAACAGGCGGGTGTTGCCCCCGAGGAAGTCGATCTGCTGATTTCCACCTCAGTATGTAAACACCATTTGGAACCCAGCATCGCTTGCGCCGTGCACAACCGGTTGGGTCTTTCACCGAATGCAATGAACTTCGACCTCGGCAATGCGTGCCTGGGTTTCATCAACGCCATGACGCTCGCGTCGTCAATGATCGATTCAGGTCAAGCCCGGGTCGCTCTCATTGTCGATGGCGAAGGAAGTCGTCAACCACAGACACAGACCATTGCTCGCCTTCAAGACTCGTCTTCCACGCTCACCGATGTGTTCGATCAATTCGCATCGCTCACCCTCGGTTCGGGCGCAGCGGCGATGGTTATGGGCGGCCCTCGTCAGGGTTCGCATCAGTTCCTTGGGGGAGTCACCCGGGCAGCAACGAAGTATCACGATCTCTGTGTTGGCGATCTCGACGAGATGCGTACCGATACGGCGGCTCTGCTCGAGTCAGGTCTTGATCTCGCTGAAGTCACCTTCAACGACGCGTTGGCAGAAGGATGGCAGTGGGCCGATTGCGACACGTACATCCTCCATCAGGTCTCTGCAGTGCACACCACGAAACTTTGTGAGTTGTTGTCGATCGATACAACTCGCGTGCCGCTCACCTATCCCGAGTTCGGAAATATTGGTCCGGCGGCAGTTCCTTACACGCTGTCAGTCACTGCAGATCAGTTGACAGTGGGTGACCGCGTACTTCTTATGGGAATCGGATCGGGACTCAACTGTTCGGTCGCCGAACTGATTTGGTAGTACGCGTTGACGATTGAAACTCCGTCTGTCGCCGATTGGGAACGGTGGGGGATTGATCCACGGTGGAACCGAACGGTTCGCATCGAACGTTCTGGTGTTGCAGATGTGGAATGGAGCATTCTCGATACGGGCGAAGGACTTCGCGGAACGATTGTCTGCGTTCATGGCAATCCCACGTGGGGGTATCTCTGGAAAGACTTCCTTGAAACGTTGAGCCCGGAATGGCGAGTTGTCGCTGTTGATCAAACCGGGATGGGTTGGTCGCAGCGCTCGACGCGACGAACACTCGAAGAACGAGTGGCAGAACTTGTCGCATTTTGTGAACAGCACACCTCGGGCCCGCTTGTGCTTGTTGCCCACGATTGGGGCGGCCCAGTAGCGCTCGGTGCCGTTACCTCGCTCGATGTGCGAGCGGTAATTTTGGGTAATACCGGAGTTGGACTGCCTGAACGCACGAAGATGCCTCCGCTCATTTCAGCAGCTCGCCGATTCGTCGATCTGCTGTGCCGTCGCACGTCTGTCTTTGTTGCCGGCACTGCAGCCATGACGAAGAAGCAGTTTCGAGAAGCACTTCGCGCTCCGTACCGGAAAGCGGATCGTCGCGCCGCGGTTGCTGACTTTGTGGTCGACATTCCATTGAGCGAAGAAGACGAGTCATGGTCGGCGCTGCAGAAATCAGCCGACACCCTTTCGAACCTTGAAGTTCCGTTGTTGCTCGTCTGGGGTGGTCGCGACCCGGTGTTCCATGATCGCTTTCTTTCCGATCTGCTTCGACGGGCACCCCATGCCGATGTACATCGTTTCCCTGAAGCTGCGCACTTGGTTCCACTCGACGAGCCGATGGCCGCTGTCGCATCGTCATGGCTCGACGAAGTGCTTGGTTCCGATCACTCGACCAATGAGTCGGTGAAAACCAAACAAGTTGAGGTCGACCTCAACGCGTTTGTAGCAATAACCGAAGCGCTTCGTTCCCGTTCCCAGGACAAGTCAGCGGCATATGCTGATCGAAGTGGTTCGGTTTCATGGGAGTCGCTTGCATGCGAGGCAGAAGACATTGGTCGGATGCTGGTGGGGGCGGGGCTTGAAGTCGGTGATCGTGTTGCGATGCTCGTGCCGCCCGGAGCGGAGCTGCTCGCTGCGGCCTACGGCGTATGGCTTGCCGGTGGCGCTCTTGTTGTGGCTGACAGCGGACTCGGTGCACGAGGACTTCGAACGGTTCTCAGAGGTGCAAACCCACAGTGGGTATTTGGAACCTCAAAAACTCTGACGGCAGCGAGAACCTTGGGCTGGACACCTGGCGCGCGAATGATCTGCACCAG
>CAMAYJ010000115.1 GCA_945862505.1 Bifidobacterium breve
CCAATTCCCTCGTTGGCCAATTCCCGCGCCAAGTCTTCGATGCCGATGCGATTCTCGGGATCGAGTGATGAGGTTGGTTCATCCATCAAGATCACTTCCGGCTTCGTGAGCAGCGTTCTTGCGACGCACATGCGCTGGGCCTCGCCTCCTGAAAGATCGTCGGCAACTCGATCAAGCATCGATGCGTCGAGCCCCACCCGGAGCAGCACCGCAACAAAGGCCGAGTCGGAGGCCGATCCATCGGCGACCGCGAGGTTGGAGCGCACTGTGCCTGGGAATGGAATTGGTCGCTGAAAGATCATCCCCACACTCCGTCTGACCTGCTGCGGGTCAAGAGCGGTCAGATCGGACCCCTTGAACCGCACTACGCCCGCTGATGGGACCTCGAGCCGGTTCCCGATCCGCAAGAGGGTGGACTTTCCGGCTCCAGATGGGCCGGCCAAGACCGTGACCGCACCGCAGTCCACACGAAGGTCCACCCGATGGAGAAGTTCGGTCCCACCGGGGGCCGAGAACGAGATCGCGTCGAACTGGAGCAGAACCCCCTCGTCACCCCGGTCCACCGCAGTACCCATGGTCGCCAGCATGACACCTGCGCGCCCTCCCTCTTAGTCTGACGGGGTGACTTCCTCAGAACAGTTCCCCACCGCCTGGGCCGACGCGGCCTCCAAAGACCTCAAGGGCGCAAACCCTGCCGACCTCGTCTGGGAGACCCCCGAAGGCATTGCCGTCAAACCGATCTACACCGCCGCCGATCTTGAGGCGTTGGGTGATGTCGACACGCTTCCAGGCTTCGCCCCCTATACCCGTGGCGTTCGAGCGACGATGTATACGAATCGCCCGTGGACGATCCGTCAGTACGCAGGATTCTCAACCGCACAAGAGTCCAATGCGTTCTATCGCCGCAATCTGGCCGCTGGCCAGATGGGTCTGTCAGTTGCCTTCGACCTCGCAACACACCGCGGGTACGACTCTGATCACCCGAATGTGGTTGGCGATGTCGGCAAAGCCGGCGTCGCGATTGACTCGGTCGAAGACATGAAAATCCTGTTCGAAGGAATTCCCCTCGATCAGATGAGTGTTTCCATGACGATGAACGGTGCCGTCATTCCGATCCTCGCGATGTTCGTCGTTGCCGGCGAAGAGCAAGGCGTCGATCGTGCACTTCTCGCTGGAACCATTCAGAACGACATTCTCAAAGAGTTCATGGTGCGCAACACCTATATCTACCCGCCTGCTCCAAGCATGCGAATCATCGCCGACATCATTGATTACACCTCGAACGAAATGCCGAAGTTCAACTCGATTTCAATTTCCGGCTACCACATGCAAGAAGCCGGAGCTACGGCGGTCCAGGAACTTGCGTTCACCATCGCCGACGGCAAGGAATACGTACGCGCCGCACTGGCCAAGGGGCTCGATGTCGATCTCTTTGCTGGCCGCCTCTCGTTCTTCTTCGCCATCGGCATGAACTTCTTCATGGAAGTTGCGAAGCTTCGTGCCGCCCGCGTGCTGTGGCATCGAGTCATGAGTGAGTTTGAGCCCAAGAAGGCTGGTTCGCTCATGCTGCGTACCCACTGCCAGACATCGGGCGTTTCACTCACCGAACAAGATCCGTACAACAACGTCGTCCGTACGACCATCGAAGCGCTTGCTGCCGTTCTTGGCGGTACGCAAAGTCTTCACACCAATTCCTTCGATGAAGCGCTGGGCCTTCCGACCGACTTCAGTGCTCGTATTGCCCGCAATACACAGCTCATCATCGCTGAGGAATCTGGCGTCACCAGCACCGTCGACCCACTTGGCGGTTCGTACTACATCGAGTCGCTCACGCAGTCACTTGTTGATGAGGCTTGGCAACTCATTTGCGAGGTCGAAGAACTCGGCGGCATGACCAAAGCCGTTGAATCCGGCATGCCAAAACTACGCATCGAAGAATCCGCCGCTCGCAAACAGGCTCGCATCGATCGCCGTCAAGACACGGTTGTCGGCGTCAACAAGTACGTTCCCGAGAATGTCGAAATGGTCGACGTTCTCGACATCGACAACACCAAGGTTCGCGAAGAACAGTTGGCCATCTTGGCCAGTGTCCGTGCGAATCGTGATGACGCCGCCTGTGCCGCTGCTCTCAGCGCCCTTACCGAAGGCGCCAAGTCCGACGGCAATCTGCTTGCCCTCGCCATCGACGCCGCCCGCGCACGAGCCACCCTTGGTGAGATCTCTGACGCCATGGAGGCAGTATTCGGCCGACACAAGGCCGAAGTCCGTACGATTGCTGGTGTGTACGCAAAGGCCTACGAAGGCGATGCAGACTTCACCGCCCTTCAGGGCGAGATCGAAGCATTCGCAAAGACCGAAGGACGCCGTCCGCGCATGCTCGTTGCCAAAATGGGCCAAGACGGACATGACCGCGGCGCCAAGGTCATCGCAACAGCATTTGCCGACCTCGGTTTCGACGTCGACATGGGTCCGCTGTTCCAAACTCCTGCTGAAGCAGCCCGCGATGCCATCGAAAACGACGTCCACGTGGTTGGCATCTCGAGCCAGGCCGCCGGACACAAAACCCTCGTGCCCATGCTCATCGACGAGTTGAAGAAGGCCGGCGCCAACAACATCCTTGTCGTGTGCGGTGGCGTTATTCCTCCACAGGATTACGACATGCTCACCGACGCTGGTGTTGCGGCAATCTTCGGCCCCGGAACCAACATTCCGACAGCGGCTCGCAAGGTGCTCGCCCTCATTGCCGAGAACAGTCCCAACTCGTGACCGAAGCCGCCGAGGACGCCGTCTCCCTCATCGAGGGGATTCGCTCCGGCGATCGGCGTTGTCTGGCCCGAGCCATCACGTTCGCCGAGTCCACTCGGCCCGAACACCGAGTCATTGCCGATGCGGTGCTCGAAGCCGTTCTGCCTTCCACGGGTAACGCTGTGCGCGTAGGCATCTCTGGTCCGCCCGGAGTCGGAAAATCGACATTCATCGAAGCAATCGGAAATCACATCATCAGTCA